>NZ_PKGG01000291.1:0-5342 GCF_046480465.1 Arthrospira sp. PCC 8006 | reverse complement strand
CCTCTCACTCCCCTATCTGATATAGGAACAATACCAGTAAATATTAGCCTTCCCCCCTGCAAAATGCTAGAGTTCCCGAAACGGATACCCCGGAAAATTATGCAGTTCAGGATATCCCAGAAGACAGCGAAAATGCGGAACCAATTGCACAGCTAACTAAACGAGAGCCTCGGATAGCCTCTATTCGTTCCCTGAATAATACGGTATTTGATGAAATTCCCCAGGTGGCGGAAGTACGGAGTTATTTTGTAAAAAATTGGTATCCTCCCAAGAATTTAAACAGAATATTGCAGTATCGTTTACAAGTCAATTCCCAGGGTGCTATTGACAGTATCACTCCCTTGGGTGAAGCCTCGTTTAACTGGCTACAACAGATTAAATTACCATCAGCAAATGAGCCTTTTGTCTCGCCTATGGAAGATGGAAATATCGCTAAAATTAGGGTGGTTTTAGACCCCATCGGTCGGGTTCAGACTTTCTTAGAACCCCAAAATTAGCATTGGTTATTACCCAAACAACTGGGATAATTAGACTCATAGGTTTGGTGGCGTTTTCCAAACAATTGATAGCGGTTATCCCGCACCTGTTCATAAATGCGATCGCCTGCCCATTTTAGCCCCGGCATTCCTCGATAAGCCTTGACAAATAGCTCCCCACCTGGTAAAATGTTGCCGATTTCTTCGGCGGCATCACTACCCTGCCATCGTCGTTGTGGCTGGTTTACGTCAATCAAAATCATCCCCATTAAACAGTCTTCGGGAGTAATATTTAACTGTGCTAATTTTGCCTCATCCTGCATAGGAATATAACTAAAACGTTCACCGCGATCGAGATTTTCCAACAGTTGCACTAAGTTACTGCACAGGTTACAGTTTCCATCGTAAATTACATGATATAGCATCAATTAATCACAGTTGACGACAGTTGATAATTATAGCATATTTTCGGAGACATGACTAGGGAATCTTTATAACTCCATAGGTGCAATGATACCCAACTTTTCTTGCAGTGCAAATCGCAAAATCGACTGTGTGACGATAATTAATCCTAGTCTAGCTTGGGATAATTGGGGGTGATGAAGTTTAACCTCTCCCCAAATACGACATTGGCGCAAAAAGCGATCGCATTTATCGCTGATTTTCATGGCTACCTTTTTATCATCCATCTTCCTAGGTGGATAATACCAGAAATCGACCCCATCAATTAACTCGCCAATCAGCATTTTTTCCGCATCATGAACTAACCGCAAATTCCCGGAATCATCTAACCAAGGTATATCCCTAGGGGTAGCTAATTGCCATATAGAAGGGGTAACAATTGGTTCTGTTTCCACCAAAGAAATTAAGCGATCGCCATGAGCCATTCGCAACAAAGAACAGCAACGAGCATGGATATATTGAACCGGGAACAAATCGGAATCCAAACTCTGATTATCGGGAGAATGAGCAGTGATTGGTAAACCATGGAGCCGGATATTTTCCAACCAATTTACCACCCCCAAATCAGTAATATCAAATTGAATCATTCCCGATGGTAGCACCGTGGTAATTATACCATCATCCACCATTTTATCAGCTTGATTAGCCACAATTAAATTAGCAATTTCCACGGGAGATTGAGAATTGATGGCAGCCAATTTAATAGCGATCGCCGATATATAACGAATGGGGCTACCATTGGGAACACGAGCCAGAGGGATATCAACCGAACCTATATAATCAGCATCAAGTCCCCTTAATCCATAGCCCAGGGAGTTAATTAAACTTTGCTTAATTACCAGATTTTCCATAAAATTTGCTATAATAGCCACCATCAAAACAGCAAAACTTGACTCATGCTAAACTCTTTTAAACACCGATTACCTACCCTAATGGTGACTATGTTCTGCACCCTAGGAATTTTAGTAAACGGCTGTTCATCAGTTACCGGATCTTCAGATTTTGAACAACAGGTTTTACAAGTAATTCGCAATAATCCCGAAGCTATATTAGAGTCCGTACAAGCCTATCAGCAACAGCAACAAAACCAACTCAGCCAAGCGCGATCATCTTTTTTACAACAAATGAAAACCCAACCACGGGCGATTATTGGTGATTCTCCCACGTTTGGCGCAGCGGATGCGGAAATTGTTTTGGTAGAGTTTTCTGATTTTCAGTGTCCCTTCTGTCGTCGCGCCCACGGAACCATTAAAGAGTTTATGGACAGACACCAAGACCAGGTTACTCTCGTGTTTAAGCATCTCCCCCTCAGTCAAATTCACGCCCAAGCCTTACCGGCTGCTAAAGCCGCCTGGGCGGCGCAACAACAAGGTAAATTCTGGGAATATCAAAACGCTCTTTTTGAGGGTCAGGATGACCTAGGAGAGGCACTATATGAGGCGATCGCCATTTCCCTAGGTTTAGATTTAGAACAATTTAACCGCGATCGCAACAGTGATGGAGCGATCGCCGCCATTGAACAGGATATGCAATTAGCCAGCGTTATAGGCATTTCTGGGACCCCGTTTTTTGTTATGAATGGGGAAACCCTATCTGGGGCTGTAGACCTGTCAACCCTCGAAGAAACCCTCGCAGAGGTCATCGCTCGCGAATAACTTTTCACCCCACTGCTGCCAAAACCTGATAGGCTAGATCACAGTTTCCACCCTTACTCACTCAAGTTTCCGTGGTCAAAAACCGTGAACCACTCGAAAGTTTAGTCCTCTACCACCTGTTTAAGTGGTCTGTGGTTAGCCCCATGCTCCATGTCTATTTTCGTGGTCGCATTTATAATGCCGAACGGATGCCCCAAACCGGACCCATTGTCGTAGTTAGTAATCATGCTAGTGATTTTGACCCCCCAATGCTGTCCAACTGCGTCAGGCGACCCGTAGCATTTATGGCTAAAGAGGAACTCTTTAAGGTTCCCGTCCTCAAACAGGCGATTTCCCTATATGGCGCTTATCCAGTTAAACGGGGTGCTGGCGATCGCAATGCGATCCGAGCCGCTCTCAATTCCCTAGAGGAAGGTTGGGCCACTGGTGTATTTTTGCAGGGAACTCGCACCCCCGACGGTCGCATCACAGACCCGAAATTGGGCGCGTCATTAATTGCAGCCAAAGCACAGGTTCCCCTAATTCCTGTCTGTCTCTGGGGAACTCATGCTATTTTTAACAAAGGCTCTGCTTTACCCAGACCAGTTCCCGTCACCGTGAGAATTGGTGAACCTATGGACCCCCCCAAGTCCAGTAAGCGCGAGGAACTAGAGGCGATCGCTCATAATTGCGCCCAAATAATTAATGCTATGCACGATTTAGGGCGCTGAGTTTTCGCAGTACAACAACTAATCAAATCATGGAAGAATTAAAAGCACAATTAGCCGCCAACATTGATCAAGCACAGTGGGAATGGTTAATTCCCCATGTACAACGAGATGCAGTCGTCGTAGTCGATCGCCAATTGGATTTACTAGATGTCGGTGTCGCCATTAGCGAGGACCATGTTACTGACGTTCAGCGCTGGATTAGTGAACAACAGATTTATAAACCTTCTCCCCAGCAAATCTCCGATTGGAATGGCGATCAGACTAAACAATTTAATGCCCTAATTATCCAACCCTTTGTTTTGGTACAGGAAGCCTAAAATCATTCATACCCTCGCCATCCCACCACCACCTTAAACTTATGGGTTTTCGGGAATATTCTCCTTCTCGCTGATAGCCAATCTTCTTTTGTTTAGCCCCAATTCAAACAAAGCCTCCCGAACTTCTGGCTTGGACTCCCCAACAAGCTGTCCAGGTTCTACACCTCTGATCATCGCATCTTCAAACATACTAACAATATCAGCTTGAGACTTAAATCCTGATAGATCGACTCTCATCCCACCAATTTCACTGCCAATTCTCGCCGCTTTACCCGTCCCAGTTGGGGAAAATTCTGCACTCGTACCCGAGGCATTATGTAGCTTACCAAAAACATCTCTCTTACCCATTTCCGAAGTTTCTCCTCCAATCAAAACCGCTCCTTTTAACTTAGAAGTTGGCGGTTTATAGAAAATATAAATATGACCGTGACTACCATCCGGTAAAATTACATTACCCGACAAGTCCGTTTCACCCAATCCCCCCNAGAGCCGGATTAATTCCATAGTGAACCTCACTTTGCCCGGTACTGGTATTGTTGCCTTTTAACTCCTTAAAAGAATCTTCCTTGATTTCTACATCATGAGTCGAAACGAAACGGGTGCCAACTTCTGCTTTTTGATAATCTGTACCAGCCAAATCCTCTTGGCTACGCTTGTGGGCATGATGACCTTTTTGAACTCCAAAAAGCCAATTCACAAAATCGTCACGTTTGTCGTAATATTCTTTAGTTTCCTTCTCATTACTCGAACTCAGCCAATTCATCGATCTATTATGTTTTTTACCGTGTTGCTCTTCTCCAATTGGCGGTAAAACAATATTCACCCGCCCTCCGTGAGACAGAGACACCGCCACTTGCTTCGTCCACTTGTTCCAATCCCTTGCATACATCGGTTTTTCTTTTTGCCCTTCTCCTTGGGCATTTTTATCATCTGAATATTCCAAGTTATACTGCAACACAGTAAAAACTCGTCTCATTATATTGGCTATAGCCAGAGATTTTTCGACGTAACCTTTCGCTTCATCTTCAGTAATTTGTTGGCCATCTTTTTTCAGTTTTTCAGCGAGTTGCTTCTGGATTGTTTTTTTATTGCCCTCATTGATATTTAATAATTTCTCCCAAGCATCAGTATCTTTTTTATAAATCGCTTCCTTATGTTCCTCACTCCCCCCCTTGGCTTGCAAAGCCTCATAGCGCAAATACCCTGGAGTGTTCTTATAATCATCATTAGCCTGACCCAACTTAGCTTGATAGGTGGCAATTAATAAACGCTCCATGCTGGTAAGTTTTCTCTTTGACCAAAACTCCATGGAGCTAACATTACTTCCCGTAGCCAGCMAATCTTTAGTCAAAGGAGAGTTTTGKTTTTGATCTAGTTGTTCGGCTTGCTTTTTATAATACTCGGCTATATCATAAGTGTTTTCACCAGCACCTTGAGAAAACTCCTGTCTTTTTCTGCCTTTCACCGATGAGCTTTCTAAACTCAGTAGATACTTTCTCCCTTCTGGTGTCTGGCTTAACCTCTCCAAGGCTTCAATTTCGTGATCCTTCAATAGTTCATATGCAAATTTATCTCGCCTTTGGTATTCCTTACCCTTTTTGGTTTTTCCGTGTTTCTCCCAAGATGTTTCCTTAAATAACTCACCGACAATATTCTTATAAGACTCAAACCTTTCTTTTGACAGAGGCATAACAGCATTGCTTCTGGCTCTTGTCTCTGGGG
>NZ_PKGG01000130.1:0-14870 GCF_046480465.1 Arthrospira sp. PCC 8006 | reverse complement strand
TAAAAGTTCCTGGGATAAGTTATTAAGTCCGGGACCAGTAGGAATGACTACGGAGGGAGATGGAGCGGGAGGAACTGTTGCGCCGCCATCTATTGGAGTTCCTTGGGGTGCAGTGGTAGGGAGGTTGGGATTAGGATTGATGGTACTGAGGGTATTAAGATCTAGCTCAACAAATTCCTGGGTAGCCAGGTTAGGAGATGTGGGTTCTACTGTGTTGGTATCTATTGGCTCAGAAGTAGGAGTCTGTGAATCCCTAAATAGGCGATTGAAGCCTAGTATTTGCAAGCCGGCACCACCTGTGACGACATAGCCTAAAATGGCACTAGAAATAAACAGCAGCAGCATAGAGACCATCCCCAAGGGGGTAAATAATCTCTTAGTCCAACTTTTACTTTGTCGCTGTTTTCTATATTCGGCACGTTTTTCGATGCTGCTAATCAGTTTTTCGGTGGATTCTAGGTAGCCTAGGGGTGAGGTGGCGCTTGAGGTTTCGGCGGCAGAACCATTACCGTTGGCTGTTGTCTGGTTTTGGTTGTGGGGAACAATGGGAGCCGGCTCTGGTAATAGGACTGATTCCCACCCGGTGGGGGGGCGCTGTGGTTCTGTTTGGGTAGGGGGTAATTCTGGAGTTATTGCGTTAGGAGCGATCGCCCCTGGAAATGATGGCGATTGGCTATTGGATGACTCCCTAGGCTGTTGATTATCGGATTGAGATTGCCGTCTATATCGGCGATAGCGGGTTAGTTCCTGCTCTAGTTTTACGTCTAGGCTTTCCAAAACCGATTGGAGGACTGGTTGTAGTTGGGGGGGGGAGGAGGTAGCTTGAATTTGAGAAGATTGGCTCATAACAAAATTCCTGGAAAATGGGGTTGATTTTAATTGAACTTTGAATCCATTGATCAGATTATAAGTACCTTTGCTGACCGGATTTTAACGCCGGAACAACAGCAGTTTCAGCTAGTGGTTAGCCATTGGCCTGATGTGGTCGGAAAATCAGCACAGGCTCATACTCGACCCATAACGATTTACCGAAATATTTTGCAGGTGGCTACTTCTAGCGCTGCTTGGACTCAGGAGCTGACTTTCCAGCGTAAGCAAATTGTCCGACACCTAAATCAGTGGCTGTGTGATCCTTTGCATGATATCAAGTTTTCCACGGCTCAGTGGTCTCATGGGTCTTCTCTTTTGGCGGCGGGTGCTTTGACGGAAACGACAGATATTAACCAACATCCCAGCACTATCCCTGTTAAGGGAGAATTTGGGACTATTGATCAGGTTATATCTGAGGATGTGGCTGCACCGAAAACGCCGATCGCTGCTTGGGAAATTTGGGCTAGTAAAATCCAAAGGCGATCGCAACATTGGCCCCTATGTCCTCAATGTCACTCCCCCACCCCTCCCGGTGAACTAGAACGCTGGTCTGTTTGCCACATTTGCTTTGCCGAACTCCTGACACCTGATAAATGCCAAGACAAATAGGGGACTCAATCAATTAGCGTTGATCCCCAATTAGTTTTGATTACTTTAGACTTGATCCCCGATGCTTTACATTTCTTTAACAAACTAGCTAAGTTTGTATCTATATATGAAGAGAATATAAAACAATTATAAAATTTCCTGAACGATAAAAACGGATTCTAAGGCATACTGGATAAGGGATGACGGATTCTAGGCAGGGATCAAGGATATACGAGAATATAGGTATTGGATCATTCTTTAGCGAGGAAGCCTGCTATGGGAGCTTCAAACCTGTTAACGTCTGCTTGTCGTTGTTGTCAACACTACACTCCTGAGGGGAGACGTGGCGGGCTATGCCATCAACTCCACGTTCCGGTCCAGGGCAGTTGGAAAGCGTGTCCCCTAGCACTTCCCGTCTTTGCACCTTCTTGGGAAACGGTGGATACAGTAATTCATCTGAATCAAACTCTCCCGACCCTACGAGAAGCAATGGTGGGAGACTTCCCAAATATAACTGCAACTCACCCAGAATTAGAAGCTTCAAGGGTTCAACCCTGAGAAGCGATCGCTGTTTAGCGCGAAGGCGGTCAAGGAAGCCAGGGATACTGACGAAAATCTGGTTTTCGTTTTTCCAAAAAAGCCTGTTTTCCCTCTGCCCCTTCCTCGGTCATATAATACAACAAAGTGGCATTCCCTGCCAACTCCTGTAACCCCGCCTGACCATCACAGTCAGCATTGAAAGCGGATTTCAAACAGCGAATAGCGATCGGGCTTTTTTCCAGAATCTCCAACGCCCATGTTATCCCTTCAGTCTCAAGCTGATCAACGGGAACGACACAGTTAACTAAACCCATATCTAAGGCTTGTTGGGAATTATACTGCCGACAGAGGAACCAAATTTCCCGTGCCTTTTTCTGACCGACAACACGAGCCATATAACTGGCTCCAAAGCCGCCGTCAAAACTGCCAACTTTTGGCCCAGTTTGACCAAAAATGGCGTTATCAGCGGCTATAGTTAAATCACAAATGAGATGGAGAACATGACCACCGCCGATCGCATAACCTGCTACCAGGGCGATCACAACTTTAGGCATTGATCTAATTAGGCGTTGAAGATCGAGAACGTTGAGACGGGGGACACCGATATCATCAATATAACCAGCTTCACCGCGCACACTCTGATCGCCGCCGGAACAAAAGGCATATTTGCCATCTGTATGGGGACCAGCCCCGGTAAACAGAACTACACCGATCGCCTGATCTTCTCTGGCATCTGTAAAAGCATCATACAGTTCAAATACGGTTTTCGGGCGAAAGGCATTACGCTTATCAGGGCGGTTAATGGTAATTTTGGCGATTCCGTCCGCCTTACAATAGAGAATATCTTGGTAAGTTTTAGCGGTCTGCCATTGAATGGACATTGCTTTGCTAAGGTCGCTTTGGTMTTTGAGCCTGAAATACTATTGTATCTCAAACGGGCTTTTTTTTAGCGAAAACTTATGCTGTTGCTAGTCCAAACCAATTAGTTGTCGATTTCCAGGGACGACCTCCCCGATTGTATAACTAGGGATATCCTGGGATTGAAAGAATGCGATCGCCTCTGAGGCGTGATCGGGTGGTACAAAAACGACAAAGCCAATACCCATATTAAAAGTTTCCCACATAGCACTTTGGGGAACATCTCCCAAGTCAGCTAACCAGGTAAAAATGGGGGGAACCGGCCAACTGTGGGGAGTGATGCGAATAGCAGCATTTTCAGGAAGAGATCGGGGCAAATTTTCCGGTAGTCCTCCGCCAGTAATATGAGCCATACCATGAATAGGTAAACCCTGAGCAATAGCATTAAGAATAGGTTTGACATAAATGCGGGTGGGAGTCAAACAGACCTGGCCAACAGTTTGACCATCAAATTGAGTAGGGCGGTGGTTCCAATCAATGTGGCGATCGGCGATAATCTTACGGACGAGACTAAAGCCATTACTGTGGAGACCACTACTGGCTAAAGCGATCGCCACATCTGCGATCTTAACCTGACTACCATCAAGTAACTGTTGCTTTTCGACAATACCGACACAAAAGCCAGCCACGTCATACTCACCTGGTTGATAGAAACCCGGCATTTCAGCGGTTTCTCCCCCCAATAAAGCACATCCAGCTTGTTGACAACCGGTAGCTATTCCGGTGACCACCTGGGTTAATTGTTCTGGTTCTAGTTTTCCGGTAGCCAGATAATCGAGAAAAAACAGAGGGGCTGCACCACAGGTCAAGACATCATTAACACACATAGCCACCAAATCAATACCGATAGTATCGTGGCGGTCAACAGCATGAGCGATCTTTAGCTTCGTACCGACACCATCAGTACCAGATACCAGGACGGGTTGACGGTAGCCTGTGGGTAACTCAAAGCACCCGCCAAAACCCCCTAAACCACCCAAGACTTCTGGGCGATAAGTTCCTTGTAGCAGATCGCGGATACGGTTAACAAAATCCCGACCCGCTACCACGTCAACACCAGCTTCTCGATAATCCATAATTGATTTTTGTTTTGTGTGTTCAGGCTTGGCCCCGTAACTCTCTGATAAGGCTTATAAGAAACTTTAATACTTTTTGCAACCACTGACTATTGGGTAAGTAGAAATTACCCCAAGTCTTGATGACCGGGAATTTGGGCCGGAACCAAACTGTCCAGTTTGTCAGTCCGACGGCAAACTATGCCCCCAGACTAGATCCCCAAATAGAAAAGTTCGTGCTAGTGTGTTGCAGTTCCTTCAACCCAAGCGAACAGGAAATTGAGTAGCGATGACTATGGGGGTGTAATAGCCTGCCATGTAGGGTCTAAGTCAATTTCAGTTCAAACGTGGTTGTTTCATATAGAAGATTTATGAACGCAAAACTTTGGAGTGGTCTAGTTTCTTTACTGGTTCTATCAGTTTGCGCGCCAGCTTATGCTGAAAGTGAATGCGATCGCCTTTTATGTCCAGAAAGTGATGGGAGAAGCCATGTTGAGCAATTAGCCCGGTCACAGGGGAATATCACCCAAATTGAAAGCCATGAATTAGACGAAAAACAAGCTGCAACCCTCTTCGTTCGTAATATCCCCGTCCTCACCTTTGTTCAAAACCCCTCAGAAACGACAGCCCGCCCCATCAACTATCAATCTGTCAATGTAGCTGAGAGTTCAACTGGTAATTTAATAGTGGCTTACCTCACACAAGCCAGCGATCCAGTCGCTAGAGCCAATAATGTCGCGGTCAAAATTAATCAGATCAGTCGAGACAATATTGATGCAGATACCATCAGAGTCCGATGGAATGATCAGGAAAAAAATTATGTGATCCAAGTAGGTGAGGAAAAATTAGTAGCCATTGATGGTAATACTATCCTCCCCGACAATACCCGTGATCTGGCTACAGATGCACTACAAGCTACTAACCGCCTGCGGAGACAGGTAGGTAATGCGCCACCCCTCAGCGAGATTGAAGGAAGACCAGAGCCAGAAGTGACTACAGTAGCTGTACGTTCGGTGGCTAATCGTCTCCAGGGTTGGGCTTCTTGGTATGGTCCTGGTTTTCATGGGAACCGCACGGCTAATGGTGAACGCTACAACCAAGATGCTATGACGGCGGCTCACCGTTATTTACCTTTTGGTACAGAAGTCCGTGTTACCAATCAGCATAACGGTCGTTCTGTGGTGGTGAGAATTAATGACCGAGGCCCATTTATCGGAGGTCGGATTATTGACTTGTCTGCTGGAGCTGCACAGGCGATCGGTATGATTAGCAGTGGGGTGGCTCCGGTAACAGTGGAGGTGATCACGCCAGCTAATTAAGGTCGATGGTGCTGTTCCCTATACAATGAAGGGAATGATTGATACTAGGGTGCAATTATTGCGCCCAAAACTACTTTTATGCGCCTGTTTACAACTGTTGCGGCTTGGCGATCGTATTCCCAAGCCTGCCATAATCGGCAAATAGGTTTAGTCCCCACTATGGGGGGTTTACATTCAGGACATTTGAGCTTAATTCGTCAGGCTCGTAATGGATCTGATGTGGTGGTGGTTAGCATCTTTGTTAACCCCCTACAATTTGGACCTAGGGAAGATTTCCAAAAGTACCCCCGTAATTTGGAGGCGGATTTAGCACTGTGTCGGGAAAATGGGGCTGATGTGGTATTTGCTCCGTCGGTTGAGGAGATTTATGGCTCTGAGGAGACGGGAAACACAGAAACTGGCTTATCTCAACAAACTTGTGTGATTGTCCCTGACTCGCTCACGTCCCGTTTGTGTGGCGCATCCCGTCCTGGACATTTTCAGGGGGTGACAACTATTGTGGCTAAATTGTTTAATTTGATTCAGCCGAACCGCGCCTATTTTGGCCAGAAAGATGCTCAACAAGTGGCGGTCATTAGGCGCATGGTGGCGGATTTGAATTGGCCGATTGAGATGGTGGCCTGTCCGATTATTCGAGAGGCTTCGGGACTGGCTTATAGTTCCCGTAATCAGTATTTGACACGGGAACAGAAACAGCAAGCTACAGTTTTATATAAGGCTTTACAGGCGGCGAGACGGCGCTACGGTGAGGGAGTGCGATCGCGATTAGGTCTGTTACAGGCGGCGCAAGAAATTCTGGCGAGAGTGCCGGCGGTGAAGCTAGAATATTTGGAACTGGTTGCGCCGGATACTTTAGTTCCTATGGAAACTGTTGAGGAAATAGGACTTTTGGCGATCGCCGCATCGGTGGGAAATACTCGTTTAATTGATAATATCATGCTCAATACTCGCCAGCCTATTGTGGCGATAGATGGCCCGGCCGGAGCGGGGAAGTCTACTGTTACCCGTCATATTGCACAACTGTTAAATTTGATGTACCTTGATACGGGAGCAATGTATCGCGCTATTACCTGGAAGGTGCTTGAGTCTCAAATATCTGTGGATGATGAACCGGCGATCGCTGAGTTGGTTAGTGGTTCACGGATTGAGTTGATTCCTGATCAAGATCAAATTAGGGTTTTGATAGATGGGTCTGATGTGACTGAGGCGATCCGTACCCAGGAAGTTACCCGCAATGTATCGGCGATCGCGGCTCAGGTAGCAGTCCGTCGTGGTCTTGTTAAACAACAACAGCAGTTAGGTCGTCGGGGCGGTTTGGTGGCGGAAGGACGCGATATTGGCACTCATGTTTTCCCCGATGCTGAGTTGAAAATTTTTCTGACTGCTTCTGTGGAAGAACGAGCCAAGCGTCGCTATCTGGAATTACAACAGAAGGGTGATTTAAATACCAGTTTAGAAGAGATTAAACGGGATATCATCCGACGGGATGAATTAGATAGTAACCGAACTATTGCTCCACTGCGAAAGGCGGTTGATGCGATCGAACTTAGTACCGATGGACTCAGTATTGAGCAAGTTACTAATGAAATTGTTAGATTATATAAAGAACATCTGAAAAATCATGATGCTCTTGACCCTAGGTTAGGGGTTTAAAGGAAAGCTAGGATAGAGATACTGTCTCAGTTCTTGAACTTATCTAAATTCCGGTGAATTAGCTGGGATTAGGTAGGGTAAGCTGTCCTCATCTAGGGTAATTGTATATCAATTGCCCCAATAATAACTAGCTAGTAAAAATCAACATAAAATTTAATTGGTGTGAAGGAGATATGACGTGGTTCAGCCTTACTACAGAGTATATCGCCGCCAACAAAGAGTTTTAACTCTAGCAATATTGGCAGCATTAAGTAGTTTTGTTATGGGTGTAGCTTTACCTTGGACTTTACATATAGACCGCCAAGCGAAAGTTACATATCAGCCTCCAATAAGCCAACAAGTAGTGGCTCAGAGACAGACACAAAGGGAGGTAGAAACCTCTAATAATCCCACAGAACAACCTTCCCCAAATGTAGGAATTCCATCGATAAAACTGGCTATAACTCAAAGGTTACAATCAACACAACAAGCCTTGAGGGAGTTACAAGATGAACGCTTTAATTTTTCGGTTCCTCAACGATTTCAAGGAACTACTATAAAAGAGGTGAATTTGCCACCAGACCGGAAAGTGATTGCTCTGACTTTTGATGATGGTCCTTGGCCGCGAACGACGGAACAGGTTTTAGATATTCTCAGAAGAAATAATATTAAGGCGACGTTTTTCTTGATTGGGGCGGCTTTGAATAATAACAAGGAGATTGCGAAAAAAGTAGCAGATGAAGGTCATGCGTTAGCTAATCATACCTGGAACCACCGTTATCATAAGGTAAGTCAGGCGGAAGCGGCGAAGGAGATTAATAGTACGGGGGATTTAATTGAGGAGGTGACGGGGACTAAAACGGCTCTATTTCGACCGCCAGGGGGGGTAATGACTAATGGTTTGGTTCAGTATGTTCATAGCCAAAATCACGCTAATATTATGTGGTCTGTGGACTCAGCAGATTGGCGATCGGGTAGGGATGCGATCGCTCGTAATGTTTTAACTCAAGCGAAATCGGGTGGTATTGTGCTGATGCACGATGGAGGTGGGAACCGTGCGCCTACAGTAGCGGCTCTTCCGAGAATTATTGCGGAGTTGAAAAGGCAGGGTTATGAGTTTGTAACAGTGCCAGAACTGTTGGAAATGGCGGATGAGTACATGAGTGATGAAGATATCGCCAGCCAGGAACAAAGGGCTAGAGAAATGTCAGAAAGGGATGAAATGCCGATGTATGAATCCCCTTTACCTTATTAAATATCCTGATGAATATTGCCGAAGATGGAAATAATTAAACAATGAACCTGTATTCTTTACCAACTCAGTCAGATTTTGCGATTTCCCTAGCGCCGTTGTCCTTGGAAGATGTTTATAATCTGGTGGACGATCCGGCCAATGGTGCGATCGTGGTAATGAGTGGCATGGTTCGCAATCAAACGGACGGCAAACCGGTTAAGTCCTTGGAATATCAAGCCTATCAGCCCATGGCGCTGCGGGTGTTCCAGGAAATTGCCGAACAGATTAAAACTCAATGGCCTGATGTAACGCGGGTGGTCATACAGCACCGGATCGGACATCTACAAATTGGGGATCTTAGTGTATTGGTGGCGGTAGGTTGTCCTCACCGCCGAGAGGCTTTTGAGGCTTGCCAGTATGCCATTGATACCCTAAAGCATAACGCCCCGATTTGGAAAAAGGAACATTGGGTTGACGGATCTAGTAGTTGGGTTAGTATTGGCTTATGTGAAGCTACCTGCTAACCAGATGAACATTAGGAACTTAATCGGTTCATGCCGCGTCAAAGACCAACAGCCTGCCCCAATACGCAAATTTGAAACTATGATGAGTCAATTTGTACCCCTATCCTGGTCTTCCGGGTCGGCAACGACTCCCGAAGTGCAATTATCCCCTGAAAAGCTGTCGAACTATGATCTAGTTCTACGATGTCAGGAAGGGTTGCAGCCAGACCGTCTTGCCTTTACGGAACTATTACGCCGATATCAGTCCCATGTGGATAAGATTCTGTTTCACCTAGCGCCTGATTGGCAAGATAGGGCGGATTTAGCACAAGAAATATGGATTCGAGTTTACCGCAATATTAAGCGACTACAGGAACCGGCTAAGTTCCAAGGGTGGTTAAGCCGGATTGCGACTAATTTATTTTATGATGAACTGCGGAAACGGAAACGGGTGAGACCGGCTTTGTCTCTGGATGCTCCTCGCACTGTTGATGATGGCGAGATGGAATGGGAATTGCCGGCGGATCGTCCGGGTCCAGATGAGGATTTAGCGACTAGAGAGTTTTATGATCACCTACAAGAGGCGATCGCTGATTTGCCGGAGGTGTTCCGCACTACTATTGTGCTGCGGGAAATTCAAGGCCTAGCTTATGAGGAAATTGCGGAAATTACGGGAGTTTCTTTAGGAACTGTTAAGTCTCGTATTGCTAGGGCTCGTCAGCGGTTACAATCTCAACTACAACCTTATCTAAATGATTAGTTGAGATCATGACTAATTCCGTTTGGAGGGAATATAATAGGAAGTTAATGGTCAGAAACCGGCGGTCTGTTGATTTTTGTGGCTCTACATTTTCTCCCCGATTTAATTCAAAAAGGTTAGACCGTTGGTTTCGATTTTTGCTTGCGTTTTAGGGGGTGTCCCAATGAAGTCTAACCATGACGATCGCTTAGGTAATTTGAACCCGAATTGGCATCCTGAGTCCGAGGGAGAAGGGACTTGGGATGACCAAATGTATGAGCTACTGTCAGCCTATGTTGATGGTGAGGCGACACCGGCGGAACGCCGCCAGGTTCAGCAACGGTTGGATATTGATCGCCAATATAAGGCGGCTTATCTGCAAATGATGCAACTGCGATCGCGTTTGCACTCCATTCCGGAGCCGAAAAATAATGAATCGGCTCAACAGTTGGCGGGTGCTGTGTTCAACCAGGTTGAACGCCGGAATAATTTGATGGTGGTCAGTGGTGGGGGTGCGATCGCGGCTCTGTTTTTGGCGGTTTTAGCGAGTTGGGCTCCGACTGGTGGGGGTGGTACTCTCTTTGCTCAGTTGAACCGAGTTGAGTCGGAGCCACTACAAATTGCCCTCAATGAGCCTTTGCTACCTATTGTTAATCCAGAGGCGGTTAGTTTGACCATAGATCAACCGCTGATTGTGATTCCCAAGGGTCCGATAGCTCACCCCTAGGTTAATTATAGCTGGGTTTCCAGTCGCCACTGGGAATCAAGACTCCCTGGAAGGAGCTAACTACTTGGGGATACATGAAATAAGCCCAGGTCTCACGGAGGGGTTTTTGGTCTGGGGTGTAGGTGAGAATGCGGCGGCGTTGATATTGGTTTTGCTCCGGTGGGCGATCGCTTTGGTAGTCTTCGAGGCGATCAAGGTCGGCGAGAAGACTGGGGTCTGTGAAGGATAGGATAACTCCAGATACCCAGCGCGTCCCGGTGGTCATGGCGGGGTAGCCTAGGGAGAGGGAATATAATTCCCCTAGGGCGCACGCTGGTAATTCCTCTATGGTGCGTCCGAGACAGAAACGGTTGTAATTGAACTCGCCGGGTTTGAGACTCCCGTAGACAAATACATCGATCAGATCATTTATGCGATCGTTTTGGGTGACAGTGGGTTTCATCGCCTGCGAAAATTTTTGTTAAGATAATCACTAAATCTGGAATAGGTCTGAAAGCGTTATCAGTTATGTTGCATCCGCAACCTTTAATAGCTACAGCTATCCAGTTCAGTTCTTTATGTTCTATTATCGTTCATGGTTTTAGCCACTAGCATTATAGAAAATTTCCTACCGCATCCACTGCCCCTAGGTGCTTTTTTACCGGAATTAGGCCTCGACAGCATTTTCTCAACTCAGGGGGTAATGGTGATGCTACTGGCCGCTTATGCTGTCGCTATGTGGATGTTCCTGACTAGCGCCCCCAAGGTTCATACCATTATGGTCACTGACCTAAATATGGCCAGACAGTTTTATGAGGGGTTGCTAAATTTGCCTGTGGCTGATGTTCCCCTACATTACTACTATAATTATGAGCAAACTTTGGGGGCGACAGGCATCGATCCTTTGTACCTTTCCACTAACATATCGACTGCTAATAACCAAGATTTAGGGGCTTCTGATGGCTTGTGGTATCAGTTGATGAAAAATACACAACTTCATATTATCAGTGGTGCTAGTTATGGTCCGAAAAATCGCCATCGTCATGTTTGTTTTGATCGCGATTGTTTAGACCAAGTTTTGATGCGGGTACAAACCCAAGCCCTCAAGTTTAAAATCCGCAGCGAAAGACCTCTAAATTTTTTGGTGAAGGATTTGGATGGACGGGTGTTAGAGTTTTCTGAGGTGAAAAACTAGCCCGTAAATAGCCATAATGAACTGACAAGAGACAAGGTTTAACTTGTCTCTACGGTTTGTTTAAATGGGAAGATTTGGCAGTGATTAATCAATATCAAACAAATAATAATGTTCACCATCAATTAATTGTTGGGAATTGCCGTGATATTTGGAGACCGCCCGATCTAAAAATGCTTTAGCTTCCTGGGGGGATATATTGGCGGCTTTGGCTAGGCTAGAAACCGTGACTAAGCCTCTGTTATCTCGAATTAGGTGCAGAAATACCGATCGCTTATATCTTTGGCGGCGGTAGAGTTCCCTGCGTCTTTCGCGATACCATTCCCACATAAACCATCCCCCCATAAATAGGGGAATACTTCCCAAAATCAACCCCCCCGCTACTTTCCCCCAGGGATTATCTGATATGTTGGTGGGGCTAATTAATTCCGTAGCAGCGGATAACCAGAATATCAACCCCAGGGGAATCAAGAAACTGGCGACTATCAGCTTAAATATCTGCATGGTTTCATCCCCCTGACTKCCTTATTGAGGCTAAATTAATAATATCAACAGCGTATGGCTTCTAACAACCGTGAGAAATAAAAGCTGGTAGAAATCATCGATTCTCGGCTAACGGTAAAGCCGTTATCTGAGAGAATTTTGACGATATCTGCCTCCCGGTGTTGGTAGGCGCGGGTGGTTTTGCTGGGTCCGGGGAAAAATTCGCCAATTTTTTTAAGTATACTTAGGGCTAGAGTTTTGGGGGCGAAACTCAGAATGATCCGGGTTTCGGCGAGGGAACATAGATGAGAGATCATCTCTGCTGCTTGGTTTTGGGGATAGTGAATTAACACATCTAAGCAAATTACGGTGTGATAGCGACCTGTTAATTTTTCTAGGTCTTGCGCCATAAAGTTGATATTGCTGGCGCGGGTGATTAGTTGGTTTCTGGCGCGTTGGTTGGCTTCGGCGACCATTTTTTCGGAAATGTCGCTGGCGGAAACGATCGCCCCTGCGTCTCCCAAGGGTATGCTGAGGCTTCCGACTCCACAGCCTGCATCCCATACCATTAAGCCGCCTAGGTTTCCATCAGCTTGCAGCCATTCTAAGACGCGATCGACGGTTTGCTGGTGTCCGTCCCGGATATCCCGCTGTACCCGGTTGACTTCGCCGTTACCGTAAATTCTTTGCCAGCGATCGAAGCCTGTTGAATTAAAATACTGCCGAACAACGGTTTTATCGTCTGCCACACTCATGAAACTGCCTGCTGTGAAAAGGGTGTCCAATCCTCGATTCTAGCATTTAGGGGTTACAATTTGGAGGTTTTGCTATCCTCAAATTCCTCAATACGGGTTGGTTCCTTGGGTACTAACAGCCACAGTATGCCATAGATGATAATGCCGGGGGCGGCGGATAGGCCTAAAATAATAAAGGTGAGTCTCACTAGCAAGGGGTCAACATTGAAGTATTGGGCGACTCCTCCGGCTACTCCGGCGATTTGGCAATGTTCACGGCTGCGATATAATTTTTTCATGGGGTCCTCTCCTCTAATGGGCGATGGTTTTGGTTGACAGTGATTACTTCAATTTCTGATTGAACAATTCCCGATCTGATCATAATTAATTGGGGTTCGGAAAACCGCCCATCCCCTGTCCGGCTAACCATCCGGTTGTCCAGGCGTTTTGAAAATTGAAGCCTCCTGTCACGCCGTCAATATCAAGAATTTCTCCGGCGAAATATAGCCCCGGACACCGCCGACTTGCCATGGTCTTAAAGTCTATTTCTTTGAGGTTAACTCCGCCACAGGTGACGAATTCTTCTTTAAAGACTCCTTTACCAGTGATTTGATGACGACTGCGTTTTAATTCTTCGATGAGTTGATTTAAGTGTTTTTTAGATAGTTCTGCCCAAGGTCTTTGGGGGTTAATTCCTACTCGGATAATTAGATATTGCCAGAGGCGACGGGGTAAATTAATTGGACAGTGGGAAGATGGCGATCGCTTGCCAAATTCTGATTTAGTCTGCAGGATAATTTCTCGCAATTGGTCTATATTTAATTCTGGTAGCCAATCAATTATTAAGGGGGTTTTATAACGACATTCCTGCAAAAATCTTGCCCCCCAAGCTGATAATTTTAAGACGGCGGGTCCACTAATTCCCCAGTGAGTAATTAACAGGGGTCCGGTTTGGGTTAATGGGGTTCCGGTTAGTTGGAGGTTAACTGAATCTACGGATATTCCGGCTAATTCCTGCAAGGGTTTGTCGGCTATATTAAAGGTGAATAGGGAGGGCACTGGGGGGATGATAGTATGTCCTAATTTTTGGGCAAAATTATAGCCAGCGGGACTGCTTCCTGTGGCTATTAATAGGCGATCGCATTGGTAAACTTCCTGGGATTTTAAACATACTTGAAAGCCTCGATCAAGTTTAGTAATCCCCACAACCGCCGCCCCGGTTCTGACTGTGATTCCGGCATTTTTGGCGCTATTTAATAAGCAATTAACAATAGTTTCGGAATCATCAGTTATGGGGAACATTCGACCATCAGCTTCGGTTTTTAACTTAACTCCTCGGTGGTTAAACCAGTCTACAGTATGTTTCGCTTGAAACCTAGTAAAAGGTCCGCGCAAGGCTTTGTTACCCCTGGGATAGTTGCGAATAAACTCCACGGGGTCAAAACAGGCGTGGGTAACGTTACAGCGTCCGCCGCCAGAAATGCGAACTTTGGCTAGGGGAGTTTTTCCAGCTTCTAATAAGGTGACATGGGTTTTAGGGTAGGTTTCTTTACAGGCGATCGCCCCAAAAAAACCCGCCGCCCCACCACCAATTACAATGACTTCGATCATATCTTGTTTCTCAAAGTTTTATTGATAATTATACCCGATAAATACCCCAGATAAATGCTGAGTAAATATCAGGCACAATTCAGGAATACTTATCCCGCCAAATGTTCTAGCAGCAGGTCGTGGACAAAACGATATCTTCCCCCTACTCTTTGGAGAATTTGGCGATCGCAGGCTTGATTAAGAAACTCCACATAATTCCAGGGTATTACTTTTTTATCCAACAGAAACCAGCGCAGGCTATAGTGTTCGATTACAGGTACACCTCCTAAGCACAAACTAAACATTAAGGCTATGGCTATTCCCGGAATTATTGCTGATAATATGGTGATATATTCCCCGTTTATATACAGATATAACATCGATAAATTTATACCTATTGGGCAGGCCAGACAGAACATCATCAGGCTATTTTTGGCGGCTTGATTAATCGGCTGATTCGGATATTTGATATGAGTTATACCCATTTGAGTCAAGGGAAACAGCGCCACGATAATCAAGACAGCCATTAATCCATAAATCAACCCATAAATAAACTGCCCCATTATCCCAGCAATTAAGGCAGTAATTATGCCGCCTACCATAGCAAAAATTACCCCCTTCTTAATTTTAGACCAACCATAATTTAAGAAATGCGGGTTGAAATCATTAGCTAGTATGCCAGAAATTAACCCCATAAATACTGRTGAAAATACATCAAATAAAAAATGATTAATTGTACTAATAAAAATGCCGATTATTGCCCCAGC
>NZ_PKGG01000316.1:0-4502 GCF_046480465.1 Arthrospira sp. PCC 8006 | reverse complement strand
CCTTATGGATATGAGAAACGCTATAGGCGCGCGTCAGAGTTTAAAGATTTTCGATCCTCTCACCTCTCAACCAATCCGGAGTCCCACGCCAGGGCTGACTCGGTGGGAAAATCCCCTACAATGTTAATTGATAACTCAGATGTGTGGGATGGGGTGAGCCATGATTGTTGAGGTGTTGTCACTATTTGCTAGTGCTGGGGTCGGAGTTGTTACCACCGAATGTCATAAGTGGGCACAGCGCAAGGCTGGGGAACGTAATCATGACATTGAGAAAGCACTGCTTAGAGCCCATCAGCGCATCTTAAATGATATTTGTGCCTGCTGCCAGAAAACACCGGAATGGCATGATAGTCAACCATCAATTGTAGCACGAATTGACCAGATTAAGCAGGATGGTAAACAAATCTTAATAATCGTTGAAGGGGAACAGCCCCAAGGCAGTGAGGGGAGTTGGCAAGGGAGTCAACAGGAGGCAATTCGGTATCAATTGATGCAGCGCCTAGAAGCCGAACACCAGTGGCTACGAGAAGCGCCTCCCGTCTTACTCAACACCTTTCGCCATTTATATTTACCCGGCTTAGTGCATTATTTCCGATTAGAAATTAAATATAATCCCGTGGTTTTTAATGCCTTAACCCACGATATCCTTAGCCAAATTGGCGGGAAAGTCAGCAATATTGACCAGGAACTCTCGGCAATTCGGGGGAGAATTGATGAGGGTGTGGATACATTTATCGCCTCTTGTCAGGGTTTAGATGAACGGTTTAATCAATTGCTGACCACCTTAAAAGTGACTCCACCCGTCCCGGCGGATTTTGCGGCTTTTATTGAGGAAAAAACCCAGGAATTTTTTGGCAGAGAATTTGTGTTTAATGCCATTGAGGAATTTTGCCAGAAACAAGCCAAGGGTTATTTTATCATTGAAGCAGACCCCGGCGTGGGTAAGAGTGCGTTATTAGCGCAATATGTACAGCAAACGGGATGTCTGGCTTATTTTAATATCCTGTCGGAAAACCGCACCAGCACCGATGATTTTATCAAAAGTATCTGCGCTCAACTGATTGAACGCTATGGGTTAGCCTATGACTTACCCCTGCATCCTGATAATACCCGCAATGGCAACTTTTTGAGCAAGTTATTAACCGAAGCGGCGGCAAAAACTGACCGTTTAGTGATTGCGGTGGATGCTTTGGATGAGGTGGATTTAAGCACGCAAAATCGGGGGCAAAATGTGCTTTATCTCCCGGAAAATTTACCCAAGGGGGTCTATTTTGTCCTGACCAAACGCCCGGAGTTTTTTCCTTTTGTTGTTTCGGCACCACAGCAGGAGTTTGATATGATGTCCGATGAATATTATCAAGCGAATTTAGCAGATATCGAAGGGTTTATTCGCTATCGCTGCCAACGGGAACCTATCCAGCGCTGGCTGGCGGCTCAAGGCGTGACAGAGGCGGAATTTATCGAATTTTTGGCGGAGAATAGCGAAACTAACTTTATGTATTTAAAGTATGTTCTCAATGATATTGAGGCGGGGAAATATGCTGATTTGAACTGGGAAAATTTGCCCAGGGGTTTGGAGAAATATTATGAGCAACATTGGCAGCGTATGGGGATGGTGACGAGGCCCTTACCCCGGACGAAGTTAAAAATCATCTATTTATTGTCAAAGACTCGGAAGCCTGTATCCTGCGATTTGTTGGCGGATTTTGCGGAGGAAGACCCGTTAACGGTGCAGGAGGTGTTGGATGAATGGGAGCAGTTTTTGCGCCATCGAATTATGGAATATGAGGAGGTTTATAGTATTTATCACAAGAGTTTTCAGGACTTTTTATTTAATAGGAGGACGGTACAAAAAGCGGGGGTATCTTTGCGGGATATTGAACTAGATATAGTTGATAATTTGTGGGATGGTTTGTATGGAGAAGATGAGAACAATAATGAAGAATAATTAGTAGGTTGGGTGGACGCAGGAAACCCAACATCTTAGTAGTAGGTTGGGTGGACGCAGGAAACCCAACATCTTAGTAGGTTATGTGAACCGAGAGCGATCGCATTAGGAGTAGGTTATGTGAACCCAGTAAACCCCACAAAAACTCAACCACCGCCAGCCTAGAGTCCGAGTGTGTTGGGTTTCGCGATCGCTCCACCCAACCTACTATAAATTGTTCTATTTTCACCCGTGAGTTATGACCAGCTTTATTGAACGGCTAAACAAATTATATCCAGAAAAGCGGCGCTATGCCTTAGAAAAATTCCCTAAGCATCTCGTTAACACTGCCCAAACTGCACGACTACAGAAGCTGCTGACGGATTTTGACTTTATCCAGGCAAAACTGGCGGAGTTCGGGGTGCAAGCCTTAATTGAAGATTACGATTTGGCGATGATTTCCGATGTCTTGCTGAACCCAGAACAGACGGAAACCCTGCAATTAATCGCTGGGACGTTGCGCCTGTCGGCTCATGTTTTGGAATCCGATAAAACCCAACTAGCGGGGCAACTTTGGGGGCGGTTGCTGCCTTATAACACCATAGTAGTTACCGATGAATCTAAATATTTTTGGGAGTATTTGCCGTTAATTGGTCAATTTTTACCTCATAAGCCTGTTAAGACAGTCTTGCAGAAAATTAACAGACCCAGTGACATTGAAACTTTGCTAGAAACAGCAAAACAATGGCGCGGAAATACCTGGTTTCGTCCCCTCACTGCCACCCTCACCCCTCCAGGGGGGCCACTGATTCGCACCCTCAGCGGGCATAGTAACTGGGTAACAGCAGTGGCGATCGCCCCCGACGGGAAACGAGCGGTGTCTGCATCGGAAGATAAAACCCTGAAACTGTGGGATTTGGAGCAGGGGAGGGAACTCGCTACCCTCTCTGGGCATAGTGGCTGGGTAAATGCAGTGGCGATCGCCCCCGACGGGAAACTAGCGGTGTCTGCATCGGATGATGAAACCCTGAAACTGTGGGATTTGGCTACTGGAAGGGCTATAGCGACATTTACGGGTGAGTTTAGCTTTAAAAGCTTTAAAAGTTGTGCAGTAGCCTCCGATGGAGTGACAGTGGTGGCAGGTGAGATGTCAGGGCAGATGTATTTTCTGCGGTTGGAGGGGTTGAGGGATTGAGAAAGGGGGTTTTTTTACCTGCGTCCGAATCACCTACGCGATCGCTATAATGGCGAGAAAGCAGGTTTCTGGAGAACGTCATGCAAATTACCTTAAACAAGCAACAAGAAGAGTTTATCGCCGCCCAGTTAGCCCAGGGCAATTTTAGCCATCCTGATGAAGTGGTGAATGCCGCGTTTAAATTGCTAGAAAAATTGCAAACTGAATACCCAGACTGGCTCACCGAAACCCGTGTTCAAGTCAATCTGCCGCATTTTTCTGGAAGTGGGGAAAAGGCTAATAACGTTTAAGGAACAATGACAGATACCACAGAACTTGATAAAATAGTAGCAGTATCCAATACAGGACCTCTCGTTTCAGCCTTTCAATGTGGTCGGATTGATTTACTCAAGCGATATTTTTCGCTCCTTTACATTACCACCTCTGAGGTACAAGAACTAGATGGTCATGGGTGGCTCGATGAAATTACTCAACTCATTGGTGAGGGATTTGTGGTTGTTGCCGAATTAACCGATTCAGAAAAAAAACAAGCAGAAACTGTAGCAAAACGAATTGCGCGATCGCACAAAAATACCCGTTCAGACTGGCGTGATGATCTCGCTGAAGCCGAGGCCATAATTCTCATGCAAAATCGCCCCGATCTAAATGTGGCACTTATTCTTTTAGATGAGAAAGCTGCCCGTCAAGTTGCTGGGGAAATGGGGTTAAAAATGACCGGATTTCCGGGGATTTTAGGACGGGCTGGACTAGACGGGATTTTAACGAAAGATGAGATTCGGCATCTCCTCAAAACCTGCCAGCAACAAGGTACATATTACGGCGATAAATTAATTGAAACCCTTGCAGAAAATTACGGAAGGTAAACCATGACTAAACAAGTTCCCGAACCCAATGCAGAGTTACTCTCGGCTGAAGATATTCATCAGGATGTGATGACTCTAACAACTGCTTTAGAACAACGCAAGGCTGAACGTAAAGCCTATCACATATTATCCCGTCCAGATATCCGTAACTTGCTCGATCGCATCCTAGCCAGTGGAATTTGTACCACAGAAGAGGAAGCCATAGAACGTGCTCTGACCATTTTGATTTCTGGAAGTTGAGGAATGGGCGGGTGAGGATAAGCAACCGGGTTTCTTTACCAAATTTTGCTGAGGCGGCAGAGAGAGTTGTAGAAACCCAGTTCCTTGGGCTGTAGGTTTCTGCGACGATTTGATAAAATATGATGAGTCGCAATGGGTACAGGTGGCAATGCAAGAACAGAAAAGTTTAGAGACTCTGCTGGATGAGGCAGTTACCTAGTATTTACAAGCAAATTGAGCCCCGAACACCCTTTCTGTATCTCCCACTCCCCCTGACCCCTTTCTCGGTGGTCTATAA
>NZ_PKGG01000258.1:0-6578 GCF_046480465.1 Arthrospira sp. PCC 8006 | reverse complement strand
CTAGTACTGGACAATGCAACGTTTCATAAAGGGGGGCGGCAGGCGTAACTGGTGGAGGCAGCTCAAGTCCAGTTACTCTATCTGCCGCCTTATTCGCCAGACCTCAACAAGATAGAGAAATGTTGGTCGTGGTTGAAAGCCCGCATTCGCCATTGCACGTGAGCAGTTTGATTCTCTCCATGATGCCATGGATTCTGTTCTCAAGGCTGCGTCCTAACCGTATTGACTAGTGCTATATATACAACCACGTAGTCATTAACTCGCTCTCGTCATAAACACTCTTAGTTGTCGCAGTCTCTATATCCACACCGTGACTAGTGGGCATATCCTAACCATTACAGTTAGGTATTGGCTTTCAGTCACATCCTTTCCCCTAGGAGGGTTAGGGGTCGAGAGTGAAGTCACCTTCCCGAACTCCTATTCAGAACCGTGCTTGATAGTTTCCCATCACACGGCTCCTGGTGTGGATACCCTATTTGTCAAAGGAGCAGAATCAACAGACCTGCTTTCTACTTCGATGTTCAGAGCTATATGCACCACGTAGTCTTTAAACTCGTCCTCGCCATTATACTCTTACTGACCGCAGTATCTATATCCCCACCGTGACAATTGGGCATATCCCAACCATTACAATTGGGCTTTAGCTTCTGGTCACATCCTTCACCCTCTAAGTATGCGCTTACATTTTTCACTACTGCCTTGTGAATAGCATTACTCACTTGTTTATAGGCAGAGCATTAGAGGGATTACAACGTTCCGATTATATGGGCATTCCATCGTTAGATTTGTCCTCAGAACCGGGGTACTTTTCAAGGTCTGTGTAGGTAGTGTAAGTAAACTCCTACTTTTCCCCTTGCTCTTTTGAGCGCAGCGTTTCAACCTGTTTCGCTACTATAAATTGACGATGGTTCAAGCCGGACATTCGGTTTCCCTAATCATAGATGATTGGCAGTGGTCGGGTTATTGGGAACAGGTTTCCCTCACGCCTTCCGTTCCCCGCTTCAATCTGACGGGTTGTGAGTCCTGAAACTGGGGGTGGCTATCGCCTTTACTCTCAACTTCCTGCTGTACATAACACCAGCGTTCAGTCTTGACCTTGAGTTCCCTGCCTTGTTTGGATTCCTCCCAACGTCAGGACATATAAACAGTTATGGGGATGCTCAGAAACGAGATACGAGTTTCTTGTATTCAACCAAGGGGTTTAAGCCCCCACTAGGAGGTTATTTCGAGCATTTCAGCCCTATTTCATTCCTAAACATCTCGCACACTCACTTATTTATTAGCAGAGCCAATGAGGGGTTTAAACGTTCCATCTATGCGGGCATTCCATCTTTAGATTTGTCCTATCCACCGGGGTACTTTTAAAGGTCTGTGTAGGTAGTTATAACAGCCTCCTACTTTTCCCCTCGCCCTTTTGAGCGCAGCGTATCAACCTATTTCGCTACTGACGCATTACAATGGTTCAAGCCGGACATTCGGTTTCCCTAATCATGGATGGTTGGCAGTGGTCGAGTGAGAGGTAGGTTCCTCTATTATGCCTTCCGTTCCCCGCTTCAACCCGTTGAGTGTGAATMCTCAAATTGGGGGTGGCTACCGCCGTTACTCTCAACCTTACGTTATACTCAAGGGGTTCACAACTTCCCTCTTTTTTTTCGCTCAGTCTTGACCTTGAGTCTCTCTGCCTTATCTGGTTGTCGAAGCCAGATGTTGAGACACATAGATAGTTATGGGATGGTCAGGGGTGCGAATCCCTTATATTCCACCAAGGGGTGGAAGTCCCACTAGGAGGTTATTTCAGGCATTGCAGCCCTATTTCACTCCTAAACGTCTCGCACGCTATATCTGCATCTAGCACGAAATATTCACCTTTGTTGATACTCTGGTAAATCCTGGCTATTGCATCTTGGGCTGACCGTCCTGGACGGAACCCGTAGCTTGTGCCTTCAAATCTCGATTCCCATTCAGGTTCGAGAACCGACTTAACCAAGGCTTGCCTCGCTCTATCTTGGATTGTGGGAATTCCTATTCCAGCTTTTTTCATCCCTACCAGGTTTTGGAATCCACACCCGTCGCAGTGGTTTTGCTTTGAGATTTCCCTTAGTGTTCTTAACAAGCTCGAACCTTTGTCTTGGAGAGATTGCTCTTACTCCATCAACACCGGCTGTCTTCTTGCCTTGACCCGCCTGGGGGGCGGGTTTATTAAGCTGACTGTTGGGAAGCATGGCTGACCGTGGAACCCGCCCCTACAGCCGCACTGCTAAGAGTCGGGCATAATATGACTTCACCAATAGACGTTGCCACCTTCGTGCCTTTGCGTCTTGTCCCGATTTAGCTGCTTGGAATATACTCTTTTGGAGCTTGAATACTTTCCGTTGAACCTTAGTCCATGGGWTTGCCTTCCATGCGTTTTTCGTAGTCTTGATTAGTTTTGGTTTNCCCAAACCCTTTCTTTGAACTCGCTATCGCCATCTGTACACCTACTAGGCTCTATTTCTTTACAATCAAACCGTGACCCGTTAGCATATCCCTACCATTACAGTCGGGCATTGGCTTCTGGTCACATCTCACCCCCTAATGGGCTTACGCTTACACTTTTCACTACTGACTTTCTCGACCAGATTGTCAGAGCCCAGAAGGGGTTAAAACGTTCCGTTTATATGGGCATTCCATCTTTAGACTTGTCCTTTCCACCGGGGTACTTTTAAAGGTCTGTGTAGGTGTTGCCAATATTACCCTACTTTTCCCCTTACTCTTTTGAGCGCAGCGTCTCAACCTATTTCGCTACCTACTTGTGACGATGGTTCAAGTCGGAACATTCAGATTTCCTTAGTCATGGATGGTTGGCAGTGGTCGCATTTGGTAGTAGGTTCTACTTCACGCCTTCCGTTCCCCGCTTCAATCTGACGGGTTGTGTATCCTGAAACTGGGGGTGGCTATCGCCGTTGCCCTCATTTCTGCTTCGTAACTTCTGTTATGTTAATAATTATTACGATTTGTTACAGAGTGTATTGACCTTGGGCTCCCTGCCTTGATTTGGTATCATATTGATACAAATCGTTGGGACATATAAACAGTTATGAGGATGGTCAGGAATGTGTTCCTTATATTCATCCGAGGGGCTAAAGTCCCCACCAGGCGGTTATTTCGGGTATTGCAACCCTATTTCATGCCTGAACGTTTCGCACACTGGTGACAATTATAGCATTAGTCAAGGTAGTTAGGACGCAGCTGTGAGAACGGAATCCATGGCATCATCGAGAGAATCAAACTGCTCACGTGCAATGGCGAATGCGGGCTTTCAACCACGACCAACATTTCTCTATCTTGTTGAGGTCTGGCGAATAAGGTGGTAGATAGAGTAAACGGCATTGAGCYGCCTCCACCAGTTCAGCCTGCCGCCCCCCTTTATGAAACGTTGCATTGTCCAGTACTAGAGTTTGACCTGGCTTCAATGTTGGAATTAAGATGAACTCCAACCACAACTCAAACACTGTCCGATTACAACAACCCTCAAAGCGATCGGGGGCTAAGAGTTGTTGATAACACCATGCGGCCATATAGCTCACCCTGCCCTGCCTCTTCCCGGATTTGAGGACATCGAAGCGTTGTCCTTGCTCACAGTAACCATAAGGATAATCCGAGTCTTGACTATTCATGCCAGCTTCATCGAGGTAAACCAACCCTTCCGGCTCCATATGTTGAATCTGAGCAATAAACGCCTCTCGCTGTTGCTCATCACCTTCTTGGTAGCCGTAAGTTTTTTTTCTGGTGAAGCCAATTTTCTTCAAGGCTCTGGATATGGTGCCAGGAGAGATGTCGTCATCCCAAAGTTCAGCCATTTGAGCGGAGGTTTTGTSGCCATGCTCTTGGGCAAAAGCCTTGAATTTTTGCCAGTCGGTAATTTGGTGGTTATTGCCAGGTCGGTGATTAGGTTTAGGGAGGAAGTCTCCGGTGTGTTCTTTTCTTTGCAGCCAGAGATTGATAGTGTTCCGGCTGAGATGGAAAAATTGACTGGCTTTGGTTTTGGACATACCGTATAGTTCAATTGCATTGATAACTTTTTGTCTAAGGTCGTAACTGTAGGGGGCTGGCCTTTTGGGTCTTCTGTAGATATCCTTGCCATTATACGTCCTAAATGTTATGTTTTGTGCTATAAGAATTGAGGCTTTTGTAGCTTAATATGGATATCTCTATCAGTCAATTAATCAACCATCTCCCAGATGGTTCAACGTTAAAAACCTTGCTGGCTTCATTAGGCACTGACGCTGAAAACGTAGATGCTACCGTAGAACTTTACGAATTTGTTGAGGCTTTTTCCCAGGCTAAAAAAGAACACAACCAACTACCTCATGTTCAACGATTAAACGTAGTTTCTGATGAAACATTGTTTGATATAGTATGGCAACGGGATGGCTCCGTGACAAGAAGGTTAGAAAGAAAATTGTCATTCTTCCAAAGATTTGAGAATTCGGGAATTAGCAGTAGAGAACAAATCTAATTTACCAACGGTCTAAATTTTGCGGATAACTGGGAGTCTATCCGGATTACCAGAAAACGAACCACAAGCAATTTTTTCAAAACTTAATTTTAGTGTTTGAAAGCACAGGATTTTCTAACTTTATGCATCTAGAAATTGAAAAAATTGCTTTAATTATTAGTTGGCTTGTTTCTTTTTCGGGAGGTATTTGGTATCTTTCAGCAAAATATTCTGAACTCCAAACTACTGTAAAAAAAAATAAAGAAGACATCAATAGATTAGGAAATTCAATCAGAAAGTAAACCCGAGGGGACAGACAACTTATCTGGCTTACTTTAAAACATATTGAAAAATATTTAGCCAAGACAAATTACTATGATGAATTAATCTTAAAAGACAACGAAAAAAACAACGATGGATTCTAATGTATTACCTGAGATAGTCAAACTGGGAACTGATGGCATTACCGTTTTTTTAGTCTGGCAGTTAATGAAGCAAAATCAGAAACTGATATCAGAGGTTAACTCCAGAGACAACGAATTAATGAAGCTGATTTACACAATCCTAAATCAATATAGGCATTACCCAACAGGATTAAGCGATCGCACTAGCCGGATTAACCATCCCAGAGGAAAAGCCAAGGAGTAATTAATCAGACTGGCCAAATCGAGGACAACCTACTGGGAAAATGGACAAGATAAGTACAAATTCCCAGCTAGGACAAAAAAGCGATCGCATTAAGTCCCTTGACACCAATCTGGACTTCTACAATTCCAAGACAACGGTAAACGCTTCCATATAGCAGACCGGGTCCGTGGTACCGCCAAAGGTCATAGGAACATCAGGTTCAAAAGCAGTCATCACATAGGATTCGGGTTTACTTAGATGTTTAGCCAGGGATGCTGACAAATCCTTGAGTAAACTTTCAACTTGGTATTTTTCCGGTTGAGAAATCGATGTTTTGACTTTAATCAGTGGCATAATTAAAACTGATTCCCCCTCCCGGTGGGAGAGGGTTGCCAATTGCCGTTAATTTCACAGCAGGTCTGATGTCAACTGTTAAGGATCTGTTAAGTCACCTAGTCGAATGTGCCACCATTCCAGCCCCACATAGTCCGGGGTGCATCAGCAAACTCAATATATATGCGATCGCTGGGGACACCTAAAGCCTGATTAATTTTTTGGCAGAAATCCTGACTCATAGCTTTAGTAGTCGTTGGAGTGATGTTACCAATACTTTTGATTTCCATATAGCAGACCGGGTCTGTAGTACCACCAAAGGTCATAGGAACATCAGGTTCAAAAGCAGTCATCACATAGGATTCGGGTTTACTTAGATGTTTAGCCAGAGATGCTGACAAATCCTTGAGTAAACTTTCAACTTGGGATTTTTCCGGTTGAGAAATCGATGTTTTGACTTTAATCAGTGGCATAAATCCTGTTTTAACCTCCGTAATTCCATCCTGTACTCGCTAAGGAGAGAATTTCCCCTTCTCGGTGAACTCCGGCCGCGATTACTTCCCCGACGAAAACCGAGTGGTCACCTTTTTCCACGCTACCAACTACATTACACTCGATGTAGCCTAGAGAATCTGAGAGAATCGGGCAGCCTGTTTCTCCTAGGTAAAATTCCAGGTCCTCGAATTTGCTACCGACTAAACGCTGCGGCTTAAAGAATTTTTGGGCAATGTCTTTTTGTCCCAATTCTAAAAAAGTCAGGGCGAACACACCGCTGGCTTTAATCATGGCGTGGGACCGGGAGTCATTGCGAACGCAGTTTACCACTAGGGGAGGTTTAAAGGATGACTGCATCACCCAACTGGCGGTAAAACCATTGATGTCGTCTCCTTCTTTGACTCCACAAATATATAGGGCGTGGGGCATTGTTCGGAGAATAGTTGTTTTTGCTTGTTCGTCTAGCATGGGTTTTTCAGTCTAGGTCTTGTAGTTTTTAGTTTACCGTTATTTTGGTTATGAGAAACGGAATGAGGGCGAAAAATTTAGCGGGGATGTTGAACAAGGAGCAGATATCTGGTTTTGGGGTTTCCGGGAGAGGGAAGTTCCCACACGGAGTCGGATGATTTTAGAACTGTTTGGGGCG
>NZ_PKGG01000383.1:0-2645 GCF_046480465.1 Arthrospira sp. PCC 8006 | reverse complement strand
AGTTTGAGTAAAAAACACACTAAACGCACTTAAAGCGGCATCCTCCATTCCATAGCGGCGATTTTTACCCCGGCGCTTGTCCGGTAGCGATGACAAGCACTGGCGGAAAGAACCGACTAGAGTCTCAAAGCCACCTGGCTTTTTCAACGGCTCTGGCGCTCCTGGGTTTCTTAGATGTCATTACGATACAGGGATGCTGGGGACTTGAACAGGTTTTCGCCAAAATGAGAATTGCTGATATGTTGTATTAACCTGATACATTTCAGCTTTTCCATGGCAATATAAGGGCAGGTTCAAGATGGTTAAGCTATCCTCCGCCCTAGGGTTTCTATGGTTGGTTTCTAACTATCATCTCTAGTTTCTTCAGAAGAACCGGGGGAAGATTGATAAAGGTTATCTAGCTGAGTTCGCGCATCTTGGACTGAGAGGGAACGCATCACCAGCAAAGGTTCTTTGAGTACATTTCCTGACTCATCTAGTAATTCTGGATGGATGTTCTGGTAATTTCGGGAATCCGCTGACCTAAAGCCACCCGCCGAGTGAGAATTATAGCGCTGAGAGTCCATACCAACAGTCAACAGGCTACGAATTAAATTGCGTACTGCTATAAATGCCAGAGTGGTAAAAGCCAGAATATAAAGCAGATGTAACATGATTTACTCCTTGGGGTAGGGATAATTGATGAAAACTGGGCCTTGTTAAAAGCTAATGAATCGAGGCTAAGATTTTGTTCTATTTACCACAACTTTACCGTAAATTAGGGAGCAACCGCTACAGTTTCTCTAAAAATCGAAACCGGGAAAGGAACAGTTGAGAAAACCTACCTATAGCCTGCGGTCCCTAGAACTTAACTGGGATTTCCATTTTCGATCTGGGGTTTCGATTCCAAACGAAAGCGGTTAGCAATGCGCCAACAATCAGTTAAGAGTTGATGCCACGGCATTAGCACCTTCATTTCAATCCCGGCTTGACATCCGGTGGCGTGAAACAGTGTTTTAGCGGTGTTGACCTCTTCCTGGGCTTGTTTAATGCGATCTAGGACTTCTGATTGTTGCTGTTCACTCAGAAAAGGGATGTTCTCAGTTTCCAGGAGTTGTCGCGATCGCCCAAACCAATATTGGAAGTCTTCCAGCATCGGCTCCAGAATTGCCTTGAGCAACTCAGTTTCTGAGGAGTTATGATTCGGCATAGCATCGAGATGAAAGTTTATTAATTAGGGGTCGAGAGTGAAGTCGCCTTCACCCCTCCCATTCAAAACCGTGCATGAAAGTTTCCCTTCACACGGCTCTAGTGGTGCTTCCACATCCCGATAATTGGCATAGACAGGAAAAAACTTCCTGATGTGACGCACGCGCAGACTGCTCCATTGTTAAGGATGCAGCGTTGGCGTTATCGAGCGCCGTCTTATCATCGCGGGTGTGGCGGTGTAATAGCTGAAGGTTCTTGTATTCATCCTTTCCGCCGAGGCTTCTAGGTACAATGTGGTCTACTTCAACTAAGTCTGATGGGGTGAAGTATTGCCCGCACCAGGTACACTTGCCTTTTGGCTTTTTGAGTAGTTTTGCTACCCTGTTTGGCGTGTCGATTGCTTGTCCTTTCCTGGTTGCCCAGTAAGTCCAATTACCGTCATAAAGTGTTGCGTCTGGGCGCACTAGGGTATGTCTGACAATTGGTGTCCAGTTGTTTTTATATAGACGTAACCCGTCTTTGGTTTGGAACATCCATTTTTCATGTCTTTCTTTCCTATTACTGAGCGTGACCGTTCCAGGTCTGAAATAATTACTCAGTTTTTCATGATTTGCCTTTCCGCATCTTGAAACTGTCCATGCCCTTAACATTTGCCAAACTATATTATCTAGTTTGTTGAAGGTTTCGGATGAAACAACCCCTGAATAGTAGTTTGACCATCCCCTAATCATCGGTTTTAATTTGCTAACCAGGGCAGATTGGGGTGTTGTCTTATGTTGTTGAATTACACCCTTAATCACTTCTGTATTGGCTGTAACTGCTTTATTACTGGGTTTGATGAGGGTTATATGTCCGATTAATCGGCTTGCTATCCCACCTGTTTTTCCAGATTTGTATTTTCCTACTGGATATTGCCTGATGTTGAATCCCAGAAAGTCGAACCCTGGTTTCTCAAGTTTTCCATCATATTCAATCGTATTGAGCGTGTGACAGATTCGAGTCTTTTTGGGTTTGATTTCTAGTCCTGTAGGTTTTAACCATTCGGAAATAGCAGTTTTGCACTGTTCAATGATTCCTAAGTCTTTGGATATGACTACAAAATCATCGGCGTATCTTATCAAGTTAACTTGGGTAGCCGTTCCTTTATTAGGATACATTCCTTTAACTAGCCTTTCAATTCCCAACAGTGCGATGTTGGCTATAAGTGGACTTATTACCCCTCCTTGAGGTGTCCCTGCTTCTGTATCCTCAAATACGCCGTTATCTAGCACACCCGCTTTTAACCATTGTTTTAGATCTCTTTTCATGATGCTTGGAAAATGAGTTTTGGACAGTAGATAATCATGGTTCACGGTAAGAGCATTTCGCTATATGTTAGGGGTCGAGAATGGAGTCACCACCATCCCCTCCCATTCAGAACCATACGTGAAAGTTTCCCTTCATACGGCTCCTGGTGT
>NZ_PKGG01000422.1:0-1875 GCF_046480465.1 Arthrospira sp. PCC 8006 | reverse complement strand
GCTTTTACACAATTTGCAATCCCACCCGCAAGCTGATGCTTTTGAATATGATGGCAGTCGGGTTTGTTTGAAGGTCGAATATTGGTTTTCCGCTGATGGTCTTGCGGCGGATTTGTTTTGTTGATTTTCCTAGATACGATTTACCAATTATTTTTTCATCACAGCTTTCTGAACTTTTTACGAAAACCGGGGAAAATTGATTTAGTCATACACGTTTTTTGAAGATAAGTTTACACGCTGCAACTGTTGGAAGCAACATTTTCGTGTGTTTTCGTGCCTTTCGTGGTTGGGACATGAGAAACAACTACAAAGCAGCAACATTTTCATGAATGCGTGGTAAATGTGTTTTTTGCGAAGTAAATACTTGTGCTATAAATGCTTTATTTGTTTTCAAAAAGCCTAATGTAACTAATTATGTTTAGGGTGTCCCAGAAGTATTCTACCTGGCGGGCATCGGCGTTGGTAACCCATTCTATGGAGCCCAAATAACCTTGATTTCATAACCTTATCGCTACCCGCTGGCCTTCTGCGTAATCGTGTTTTGTTAAATCCACTTATTGAGGGTTTTTGTAGTAGGTACAAATGTAAAAACGGAATAAAACCTCCCGTCTTTTCAAAAAATTAATAGAATCTAAAGCAAATCCTCTTCCTTTAAAATACGCTCTATTTCTTCCTCAGGAATACGAACTATTTCAGAAATTAACGAAATGGCTAAGCCTTTCTTAAACGCCAAAACAATTGTTTGAACTTTAGATTTTTCCATGCCTTGCTCAATACCCTGCTCAATGCCTTGCTCAATGCCTTGCTCAAGTCCTTTTTGGATTCCTTTTTCAATTCCTCTTTGGATTCCTTTTTGAATTCCGTCCTCTACCCCCTCCATATAGGCAGTATCAATGGTAGAATCCCAAATACGCTTGCTTTTGCTGAAGCGATAATAATCTTGCCTTTCCTTGGTATCCATGGCATCAAACTTTAGTTGTTCAGATAACAAAGATAAGATTTTTTTGTCACACTTCGAAGGTAGTTCTGAGTTTTTGAAATAATACACCCAATCTTCCAATGGCGAGCGAGAAACGTTATTGAAATTATTGATTTTGATGAGGTAGTATTCAGGGAATAAATCCTGAGGTGTGGCCTTCGCGTAAGCTTGCTTTTGAAGTGTGCTTAATTCAAGCTCATCTTCGAGGTTCATGCCAGTGAAAACCGTATGGCCACGATAGAGGTAATCTTTCCCATGACCCAGATCAAAATAAACCAAACTCACCGAAATGACTTTCTTTACTTTCTCATACTTTTCTCCGGCTTTTAAATGCTCAGCCAAAACTTTTGATACGCCGTACAGCATGCGATGGAAATAAGCGGCTTGGTGAAATAGTAGTGGCTGTCTATAAAGGCCGATAGCTTCGTTATGCTCAGTTAAAAACCATGTCATTTACTCCAGTAAACTCTTGATTTTTAACTTTCGCAAGCCTCGCTCTCGAATTTTCTAGAGCAGCCACTCGGAGTTTATGGATTTGCTTTAAATCGCCATTATCGAGTTTGCACAAGACATCGACAACCACCATTTTATCATCGGCCGCTTCACGGTTAGATTCTGATTCGAGAAGCGACTCTACTTTCACTTCCTTCTTCAACAAGACCGAAAGAAAACCTTCTAAAACTGTAAAATCTGCTTTCTTCCGTAATAGCCGCTTGATTGCCCAATCAAAACTAACGTAGGTGCGTTTTTGAAAATCTTTATGTCCCATGATTCATTTTTATAAGATTATGCTTACATTAATGCAAATGTAAGTGTAGTCTTATAAAAATGCAACTAAAAAAATATTAGCCGGAGAACAGGATGATTTAAAGTACGGTGAAAAATACGATTATTCT
>NZ_PKGG01000408.1:0-2061 GCF_046480465.1 Arthrospira sp. PCC 8006 | reverse complement strand
CTTCAATTATTACATCGCCATTGTCACGACGATAAAACAGCTCTTGATGAAGMGATGATGCTGTACTCTTAACAAGGAGACGGTCAAACTAGGAGCCGTATGAGGTGAAAGTCTCAAGTACGGTTTTGAATGGGAGGGGTAGACCGTGAGGTCTATCTCGACCCCTAATTTTTAAAGGAAAAATCCTGCACCTACGAGGAAATTCTCGATCGCATTGGTAGCCGTCTCCACTTCCCGGTCAAACAACACCCAGAATATTGCTATCTTCTCCTGGATAGCATTTTCGCGTTAATTAGCGCGGCACGTTGCCAAATTGACAACCCCAATGGTACAATAATCATAGCCTCTTGGGTAACATTACGGGTACAGGTCTGGTTTCGGGAACTCAAGCGTATGGTTGCTTCTGTGGAGTCGCAGCCGGAACTTGCTTTCTCGGACGACCTCACCCCAGAGTTACGCCAAAATCAGAAAACCTTACCGGTCATGCACTGTCGCGACTGTGGGGCGACGGGTTGGGGTGGTGTGCGCCATTCCACGACTAATAATAAACTCATCCCCAACGACCTGCGCGGCTTCTATTAAGCCTTTTTCAGCCAGAAGCCGTTAGTGTCCTTCCTGTTTCCCGGCGACGGGTCTCACCCGGAAACTCAACTCCTCTGTCGTCACTGTCTCACGGTTAACCCAACTTCGGCGGAATTCTGTAGGGGTTGTCATAAGGAAAACAACGCGGATAATTTCATCCCGGTGTTAGTCCAGGAGGTGACGCAAACAGTAACCCGAAACGGACAGGAACAGTTAATATCTAACCATGACTGCCCTTTCTGTGGCAACTCGAACGGCTTATCAATCAATTTTGGGCGCACAAGCAGCCAGCCTGACGAGCGCTAGTATTGGCATCTTGTACACGACACCGTTCAACCAGGACAAGAAACTACTCACCTTTTCCGACTCGGTACAAGATGCTGCTCATCGGGCTGGATTTTATAACGCCCGCACCTATCGTAGCATATTACGCACGGCAATTTTCCAATTAGTGCGAGAATATCAACATCCCCTGACTTTGCCGGAATTATGCGATCGCTTTGCGGACTATTGGCGGGAAAAAATCCCCACCCCAGAAAATTATATCGCGACTTTCCTACCGACAGACCTGCAATGGTTGCGGGAGTGGGACGACTTCCTAAATGGCGATCAGTCTAAATTAGACCCCCACACGGCTTTACCGGAGTTACTGGAGTTAGTCAAAAAGCGCCTGGTGTGGGAAATTGTCACGCAATTCGGACACCGAGGGGCGATCGGTCCGTCTTTGGAACGCAGCGGGGTCGCTAGTGTCAGCTTTAACCCCCAATTCCTGACGGCGGCGACTAAGACGCTACACCAAAAGCTCAGTAATGAAATAGAAGCGCGGCGGAAAGTGAGTGAAGACCGGGTAAGGGAGTTAATCGTGGGTTTATTGCATCATCTCCGCCACCGGGGAGCGATTGTGCAACCTGTCACCCAAGGCAATTATATCAGCAGTGGCGGCGAAACATATCTTTTGTCTAAATTAGTTTATATGCCAGGGGTGTGTCCTTCTGTCCCCGCGCCGAAATTTCTGGTAAATGGGGCGGCGAAAACTAAGCAGTTTGAAAGGGTGATCTCTGGGAAAAACACAAGCAGTTGGTGCGAAGATTGGGCCATGCGAGTATTTGCTCCCCACACGCTGCTACTGAAGGAACAACTGATTGATATATTACACTTCACCGTGCGAGACTTTGGTGGGGGCGAAGTTGCTAGAGTCTCATTTTTGCGGTCAAGGTCGCGCTTGGGGTATCCCCATGGCTGCGATTATAATTAACCCAGGGGGAAAGGTTCTTACTTGCGATCGCTGTTATCATCAAATCACCCATTCTCCGACTTCTTCCCACTTACCCGAAACTTGTCGCAGCTTAGGCTGTGGGGGACATTACCACGAAGACGACCAACGCCCCGGTTTAGTCTACTATCGCCAAATGTATCAACAGGGAGAAGTTCGTCGCATTGTGGCGGCGGAACATACGGGACTTTTAAGCCGCACTAACC
>NZ_PKGG01000140.1:0-13851 GCF_046480465.1 Arthrospira sp. PCC 8006 | reverse complement strand
AGGAAATCCGGGGTCAAAATATGACCGTACCCGCCACAATATTGGCTTTGAAGCCGTCGATTTCTTGGCTGACAAGTGGGGGGCTAACCTATCGGAAAACCGTCGATTTCAGGGGGTATTTGGTGAGGCTAAGATGCGATCGCATAACAAGCTGTACCTCCTGAAACCCTTAACTTACATGAATCGGTCAGGTCAAGCTATTCGGTCTGTGGTGGACTGGTACAAACTCCCCCCGGAATCCGTGTTAGTGATTTATGATGACATGGATTTACCAGTAGGACGGCTGCGCCTGCGGCTGTCCGGTTCCGCTGGGGGACATAATGGCATGAAATCGGCGATCGCTCATTTAGGGACTCAAAATTTCCCTCGCCTCCGCCTAGGAATTGATAAACCCCAACCCCCAGCCAGTAGCAGCGATCGAGAAACCATCTCCCACGTCCTGGGTAAATTTCCCCCTAATGAGCGCCAGACTATGGATAAACTGTTACAACAGGTATTAGAAGCCATAGAATTAGCCCTAGAAGATGGAGTAGAAAAAGCTATGAGCCTCTACAATAGTCGCAGTGTTGACTAATGTCCAGAATCTGAATTTCCGGCATTATCCCAGGAGCAAGAATTTAATCCAAGATTTGCTTTACATCTTAGGACAATAAGGTACAATACCCAAAAAGATTCGCAACTCAATAATGAATATACGGTCAAACCCCAGACCATGCCAAATTTCCCTGACGACATACTCATAAAGTCGGATTCATGGTAAAATCAAATCATGCCTTACAAAGCTTTCCGGACAAAACTAAAACTCAATGACCGTCAAGCTACCTTGATGGCCAAACACGCGGGGTATGCTCGGTTCGTGTTTAATTGGGGATTACACTTATGGATGTCAGCTTATGAAGAGGGACTCAAGCCTAATATCAACTCCATTAAAAAGGTTTTTACGAATTATGTGAAACCTCAATATCCTTGGATGTCTGAATTGTCTTCTAAAGTTTATCAATATGCCTTCATTAATCTAGGGGATGCCTTTAAGCGCTTCTTCAAGGGAATAAGCAGTTATCCTAAATTTAAGAAGAAAGGCTACCATGATAGTTTGACGCTTGACAATTCCGGAAAGCCATTCAATCTGTCAGGAACTCGCCATAAGCTGCCTTTTGTGAGCTGGGTTTCTACATTTGAGGCTCTACCACCCAGTCTAGTTAAGAAAGTCACTATAACGCGCCAAGCAGGTGACTGGTATATGAGCTTTTTTGTAGAAACCACACCAGAAATCACACCGAAATTCCGAGAGAGAATCGGGGTTGACCTAGGAATTAACAATTTGGCGACTTGCTCCGATGGGACCCAATTCTCTAATCCCAAGGCTTATAAAGCAGCGACCAAAAAACTAGCCAGATTACAACGCCATTTAAGTCGCAAAGTCAAAGGCTCAAAAAATCGGGCCAAATGTCTCTTAAAAGTTCAAAAGCTACATCAAAGAGTCGCTAATATTCGCGGTGACACGATTCATAAAATAACTACTTTTTTGGCTAAAAACCACAGCCAAGTAGTCATTGAAGATTTGAATGTGTCTGGAATGCTGAAAAATCATTGTTTGGCGGGTTCTATCGCTGATGCTTCATTTTATCAGTTCCGTCGTCAACTCGGTTACAAGGCAGAACGTTATGGTTCAAAGTTGATTATTGCCGATAGATTTTATCCATCCAGTCAACTGTGTTCTAATTGCGGTTATCGTCAAAAAATGCCCCTAGTCCGTCGGACTTTTGAATGTCAGAACTGTGGCCTGAAGATTGATAGAGATTTGAACGCCAGTATAAATTTAGAAAAATCGCCGGGTTCCGACGATTACACTTGTGGACGGGGTGCTGCCGACAGTCCCGGACGAAGCAAGAAATAAACATCAATATCCGGCTATGTCCGGTTTTGTTTAAGTTTTATAGAGCAGCAGGTTGCTAGTGACTCATGCTAGAGGTCCTTTACCCGAAACCAATGCCCATATCCGCATTACCCGTCAGTCCTGGCAGTCTGGTATTCTCGAAGGAGATGTCAGCGCCGGCGACTATGTATGGCAGTTTCAATGGCGATTTAGACAACGTAAAACCTTAGTAATTCGACCCTCCCAGGGTCGCGCCTTAATCCAAGAACCCCTAGGGCGATTTCTGGAAAAGTGGGACTATAAACTTGAACCAGGCGGCGATTATTCTTTTACCATTCGCGCCAAGTTTTGATAGTCATTTATCCCGTGATTATCCCTGTTTAACGGTTCTGACCCACCAGAGAAGATGTCGGTAGTAACGAAGCAAGATGGCGATTCATTTCCTCCAAATATCTGGCTAGTTGAGAATAATCACGGCTAGTTAGTAGAGGGTCGTCCTGAGTATTTAACAACGATTCTAAAGGCAAAATACGATAATTCAGTTTCCCATGAAGTGAATATCGATGTACCCAAGTGGGTAAAGCTATCACCTCAGCAATTTCTATGGTTTTATCAGGAAAATTCTTGTTAATTCTCACCTTAAAAATAACTCCCACATCCCGATAATTTCCCCGCTGATTAGAAATAAAATTACCCATTGAGTAAATAGCCACAGCTTGGCGGATAGTACCATCTTCCTCAGTGATATCAAAAATTTGATAGGGTTGAACCACATGGGGATGACTCCCTAAAATAATATCCGCACCCGCATTAACCAAACTGGCGACCAGTCGTTTTTGTTCAGCATTCGGCTGGCGTTGATATTCCGTGCCAAAATGCAAAGCCACAGTAACTATATCAACTCCTAATTCTCGCGCTTTCTGAATATCTTGGATGATTTTCGCTTCATCAATTAAGTTAACTAAATAATCCTTTCCCCTAGGGATAGGAATGCCATTAGTGCCGTAGGTATAGGCAAAAAACGCCATTGATATATCATTCTTTTCAATCACAGTAATGGTGTCTGCTTCCTCCTGGGAGGCGGCTGTACCAACGGGAACCAAGCCCCGACTTCTGACATTTTCCAGAGTTTTTAATAAACCAGCTTCGCGACGGTCTAGGGAGTGATTGTTAGCTGTGGTTAAAATATTAAATCCGGCATTTTTCAGGGCATCTGCGAGGGTATCCGGTGCATTAAATAAGGGATAACCTGTATATCCGGTTGCTGAACCTGCTAGGGTAGTTTCTAAGTTCCCAATTACCCAATCTCCGGTTTGGAGAATGTCGCTAACTTCCGTAAAAAAAGGGTCATAATTATAAGTGTTTGTGCTGGGATTATAACCGGACCTAATTTGTGGTCCGTGCATCATAATATCGCCAACGGCAATTAATAAAGCTGACTGGGTATAGGGTTTGGGGGGTTTGGTTAAAGCGGTGAGTTTCTCTGGGTCTATGGGTTCAACCCTAGCGCTGGGTAGGATATCGCAGCCCATAATTACGAGAAACAAACTACCAGAAATCAGGGTGAGCAATTTTTGAGGCAAAACTTTACATATATTCATATCGTGGAGATCGATGGAGTAAGTAGAAAGCACGTTGACAGCTAAGATAGCATATCAACTATGATCCGGTGAGGGGCATTGATTATAGATAATTCCTACCACCGATGTGGCAGTTTCAGAAGTTGTTATGACTACAGAGAGAATTTCAGCGCCAAGAAGGGGGAAAGGTCAGGAAAAATGCCACCAGTTAAGAAGGTGGCACTTTTGAAGCTGATATCTGTAGTCAGAAAGGATAGTTTACATACAAGTTCACCAATTCACTAGCACCTACCTACTATGCTTGACAAAATTGCTACCGCTATCTTTGCTGCTTTCCTGGCTTTCCCTGGCGCTACTAACTCAGAAGTTGCGGAAACTCATGTAGCACAGGGGATACAGTGTAACCGTAATGGTTCAATGATGGAAATGAAAAAATGTGCTGATGATGACTATCGAGCAGCCGATCGCAAACTGAATGAAGTTTACCAACAACTGACCCCAAAAGTGCAAGGGGAGGAAAGACAGCGCCTGATTGCAGCACAACGGGCTTGGATTCAATTCCGCGACACGAATTGTAGATTTGAATCTGCGGAAGCGTTGGGGGGGACTTTAGAGGGTCTGCTGTTCACCAACTGTCTCACTAAGATGACCACGAATCGCACGGCTGAATTACAGGGATATATAGCACAACGAGCCAGCAATGATCAACTCCAAGTGGGACAAGTTACTAATATCGTTCAGGGGGACATTATGTGCTATGTGACCCTTAAAGATCAGATGAACCGGGAACACCACTTAGGGGCAACTTTCGATATTTGTGCTAAGGCTAATCAATTCATCAATCGTCAGGTTTCCCTAAAATATTCACTGCAAAATGTTAACGACTGCGAAAGCATTGAACCCTGTGGAAAAACCCGCCAGGAATTACTGATTAGCAACATGGATATTCTCAGGTAGATGGTTGTGAGCCTAACTTTTGTGTGACGCGAAGGGGTACAATGGTTAGGCTTGACATCTTCACATCAGGGGGTTTTCCTATTCTTGATGTGGGGAGGAACTCGGAAAGAGGTTTGACTTTGGGTGTAGAACTGCGAAGTTATGTTTATCTGGACAATTTACAGCCCCAACACGCTGCCTATATTGGGACGGTATCGTTGGGGTTTTTGCCGTTACCTGGGGATGCGTCGCTGTGGATTGAAATTTCACCGGGAATTGAGATTAACCGCATTACTGATGTGGCTTTGAAGTCTACGGCTGTGCGTCCTGGTGTTCAGTTTGTGGAAAGGTTGTATGGTTTGTTGGAAATTCACTCTAGCCGCCAGGGAGATACGTTAACGGCGGGTAGGGCGATTTTGGATGCTTTGGGGGTACAAGAAAGCGATCGCCTCAAGCCGCGTGTGGTCTCTAGTCAAATTATTCGCAATATTGACCCTCATCAGGCACAATTGATTAATCGGACTCGCCGGGGACAGTTGTTGCTGGCTAAACAAACTTTATATGTTTTAGAGGTGCAACCAGCGGCTTATGCTGCTTTGGCTGCGAATGAAGCGGAAAAGGCGGCTTTAATTAATATTCTACAGGTGCAAGCGGTGGGGAGTTTTGGACGTTTGTATCTGGGTGGAAATGAACAGGATATTTTGGCAGGGTCGGCGGCGGCTTTAAATGCGATCGCTAATGTTTATGGTCGCGATACCTTATTTGTTGAAAGTAAGGAGTAAGGAATAGGGGGTTATTATGGCTAATATTGAACAATTAGCAATCTTGAGGCGGGGTGTGGTGAAATGGGAGTTTTGGCGACGGCAAAATGCGGCGATCGCACCGGATTTACAGGAGGCTAATTTCTCTGGTTTCCACCTGGAAGGGGTTAATTTGGCTGGGGCTAATCTTCATGGCGCTAATTTAAGGGGTGCTAAGTTGAGGTTGGCTAATTTAATGGGGGCTGATTTAGCAGGTKCAAACCTGGAAGGTTGTGATTTGGAAGGGGCGAATTTACAAGGGGCGGTTTTACTGGGGGCTAATTTATGTGATGGGAATTTGACTGATGCGGATTTGGGAAATGCTAATTTAATTGGGGTGGAATTTCGAGAGGCGATCGCCCGTCGGATTAATCTGAATGGCGCAAACCTAAGACGGGGGAATTTTACGAGGGCGAATTTATCGGCGGTGAGTTTAAATCAGGCTAATTTGAGTTACGCTAATTTCCATGAGGCGGTTTTGATAAATGCGATCGGCTATCAAGCGAATTTTCATTATACTAACTTGGTTAACAGCCATTTAAATGGGTCTTATTTATGGGGGATTAAGTTTAATAATTGCCAACTAATGGGGGCTGATTTACGATTCGCTAATCTCAGAAAATCTGCTTGGGAAAATACCGACGCAAGAGGTGCGTATTTGCGAGGTGCTGACCTGAAAGGCTCTATTTTACACTCGGTTGATTTACGGGGTGCGAATTTGCGAGGCGCTAACCTTAACGGCGCTATTTTAAAGAAGGTGAATTTAGATGATGCTATTCTACCTTATAATTAATCATAAATCATAAGAAACCGGGTTTCTCAATAGGAGGCGGGAATTAAGCACCAGCCTATCATCAACTGCAAGTGATCAGAAAATGAGATAAACTAAAGGATTATCCGTAACCCATCTTATAAGTCCACCTTAGCAGTCAACGGAATCAGCAAGTTATGTCAGGTTTTCCGCCGCATCTAGCCCAACCTCAATCCCTGCAACAATGCCTTAAACAGTATTTTGGCTATGATAGCTTTAGACCAGGACAACGGGAGATTATAGAACAAGTGCTGCAAAAGCGGGATGTACTGGCAATTATGCCTACAGGGGGGGGGAAATCCCTGTGCTTTCAACTTCCCGCCCTGCTGAAACCCGGTCTGACAGTGGTGGTTTCACCTTTAATCGCGTTAATGCAAGACCAGGTAGAAGCGCTAAAAAATAATGGTATTGAGGCGACATTTCTGAATAGTACGGTTGATTTGAATCAAGCGCGTCAGCGAGAGTTTGCTATTCTACAAGGTAAAATTAAGCTGCTTTATGTAGCACCAGAAAGGTTACTATCTCCTCAGTTTTTAGGGTTTTTAGATCGCATTGATGCGGAATTGGGAATATCAACTTTGGTAATTGATGAAGCCCATTGTGTCTCGGATTGGGGTCACGATTTTAGACCAGAATATCGACAAATTCAACAGGTGCGATCACGTTATCCCCACGTCCCGGCGATCGCTCTCACTGCTACGGCTACCGAACGGGTCAGATTTGATATAATTCGACAAATTGTCCTCAAACAACCTTATGTTCATGTGGCGAGTTTCTACCGTTCAAATCTCTACTATCAGGTGATTCCTAAACAACCTAAAAAACGGTTCACTCAACTATTAAAAGCCATTGAATCTATGTCCGGTTCAGGAATTATTTACTGTTCCAGTCGGAAAAGGGTGGAAGAAGTCGCATTACAATTACAACATAATAATATCCCCGCCCTCCCCTATCATGCGGGAATGGCGGATAGCGATCGCCTAGAAAGTCATACCCGTTTTATTCGAGATGATGTGCGAATTATCGTGGCTACTATCGCCTTCGGTATGGGTATAGATAAGCCAGATGTTCGGTTTGTTATACACTACGATTTGCCGAAAAGTTTGGAAAACTATTATCAAGAGTCAGGACGCGCTGGACGGGATGGACAACCGGCTCAATGTCTGCTATTTTTTAGTTATGGGGATATGAAAACTATTGAATATTTGATTGAGCAAAAACCTGATGTTGATGAACAAAGAATTGCGCGCCAACAGTTGCGACAGGTGATTGATTATGCGGAGTCTACTGAGTGTCGCCACCGCATTCAACTTCGCTATTTTGGAGAGGAATTTCCCGGTAATTGTGACGGCTGTGATAATTGTTGCCATGAACGACCTATAGAAGATTGGACGCTGGAAGCGATGAAGTTTCTATCCTGTGTGGCGCGGTGTCGGGAAAGGTTTGGGATGAGTTATATTATTGATGTGTTACGGGGTTCTAAAAATCAAAGGGTTTTGAGTAGGGGACATGATAAACTTTCCACCTATAATATAGGACGAGACCGGACTGTTGATGAGTGGAAAATGTTAGCGCGATCGCTTTTGCATCAAGGACTGTTAGACCAGACTAATGATGGCTATTCTATTTTGAAGTTAAATAACCTCAGTTGGGAGGTGATGAAAAGACAGCGGGAAGTCAAAATTGCGGTAGTACGCGATCGTCAACTTCCACAACAAACTTGGTCTATGGCGGCGGATGTGAAAATGTTATTAGAGCATCTTCGCCAAGTCCGTAAACAAATCGCTGACCAAAATGATATTGCTCCCTATAAGATTTTTTCTGATTCGACTTTGGGGTTAATGGCGCGAGAACGTCCCCAAACTAAAGAGGCTCTCTTGAGACTTTCTGGGGTGACTACTTATAAAGCTCAATCTTATGGTCAGCAGTTCTTAAATGCTATTTATGAATATTGTCTCGAACAAGGTATTCCCCTAAAGTCTACTAAACCGCCATTAACTACTTTATCATCATCATCTGTCTCTAAGTGGTATCATGTCTCCCCTACTGTTATCCAAACTTGGGAGTTATTTAAGCAGGGTTTAAGTGTCCAGGAAATCGCCGACCAGAGAGGCTTAAAATCTACTACAATTTATGGTCATTTGGCGGATTTAATTGCTAACAATTATGGCGATATCGATATTGATACTTTGATATCTCCTGAACGAAAACAGGTGATTTTAGAAGCGATCGCTGTTTTGGGAGATGGACCCCTCACACCAATTTATGAATATCTAGGAAAAGCCTACAATTATGGGGAAATTCGATTAGTTCAGGCTTTGTGGCGATCGCAAAATTCCCCCGATATTGAGTTTTAATTCCTCCAGACTAATCACTAAAATAACCAACCATTAATCATTCTACTACCCGACTCCTCTGTGAGGTTTTGATAAGTTTTGCTAATTCATACAGCCAGAAGTATTTTATTTTCAAAAAAGTGTTAAGAATTAATACATTTTTATTGAAAATCTCTCGCAAAAAGTTGACGAGATTATAGGGGTTGTGGTACACTCAAATAAATCGCACCCAAGGGGTTGTTATGTCGTTATGCAAAAATAGAGGCTGCAACCCTGATTATATCCGACTTCAATTTATTATCCCACCAAAAAATTAAATTCACGATGCACAAGTTTTTGGCTAAAGTCCGATCCATTTTTTGACCTATCTTGACAAAAACGCCACTTTGTGCATATATCCATTATCTGGCTGGGGAAGGTTTTTAAAAACAGTCGTCGGGGATGAATAAATTGATCATGGATAATTGTAGGGGCGGGTTCCGCAGTTAGTTATGGGACTCAGCGACAATATTAATAAACCCGCCCAACCCCACCCGKCAATTAATGGATAATGGATAATATTAATAAACCCGCCCAACCCCACCCGGCAATTAATGGATAATGGATAATATTAATAAACCCGCCCGACCCCACCCGGCAATTAATGGATAACCGGCTATATCAATAAACCCACCCGACCCCACCCGGTAATTAATCATCAATTATCCATGATTAATTAAGGTTGGGTTGAGTCTGCTTGAGGATATTAGGGATTTTAGTAATAATTTGTTCAGCAATTTCTGAGGGTTTTTCATTCCCGTTGATAGTAATAGAAATATCAGCTTGTTGATAAAGATGTCGCCTAGTTTCGAGGATATTATCGAGGCGAGTGAGGGGGTCTGGGTGTTGTAGGAGAGGTCGGGTTGTGTCTCCTTTTAGACGTTCATATAAGCAATGAGTTGGGACATCTAACCAGACAATGATACCATGTCTTAAATAACTCCAATTCATCCTTTTAATAACAACCCCTCCCCCAGTAGCTACCACCAAATGTTGATAAGCACAGAGACTAGATAGGACTTGAGATTCTAAGTTCCTAAATTCTTCCTCTCCCTGGGTGGAAAAAATTTCTGGAATGGCTTGTCCCGAAACTTGACTAATCAAAACATCGGTATCAAAAAACTTATAGCTTAATCGATTAGCCAATATCTCCCCAACGGTAGATTTTCCAGCGCCCATCATACCAATTAAATAGATGTTAATTCCTTGTATTTGTTCTAAAACCATAAGACAATCAAAAAGCGCACAACTGATAATAACTAGCCAGATAATTTTAACCGATTTCATCCTCATCATCAAAACCCCAATCTTCCTCATCAGATTGAATTTTGGTAGGGGGAGAAGGTGGGTTAATTAGACGATAGTCTGCATCATACACCGATTCGGTACGACCAGCACCGGAATTTTGACCGTCTTTATAATTGAAGGAATAGACGGAACCTGACCAGGATTCTTTTTGAGGTTGTTGCTGTACTTCAAAGGTTTTTCCGGTGGTTTCTGGGGGTGTGGGAGTGGTGGTGGGGGTGTTTTCTGGGGGTGGAGGCGTGGGGGTGGTTGGTGCATTATGGGGAGGTAAATTATCCCAATCTTCATCAGTATTAGGAGAGTTTAAGGGATTGATATTGCGTTTATTCCAGGATTCTGATTCTGATGGTTTGGGGGTAGTTTGTCTAACGGGTGGGGTTTCTGGTTCATTTTGGCGATCGCTATCATTTTCATCCCAACTATCGCTAACTTTGCGGACTTCGGTTTCCCAATCATCACTATTTTTGTGAGTTTTGGGGGATTTATTTTTGGAGGTAGGGATAGGCGGTTGATTTTCGGGTTCTAATTCTAGTTCGGATTGCAAATTATCCCACTCTGAATCATCGGCTTGTGGTGACGGAGGGATTTGTGCATCAGGTGGGTTAGGTTGGGGGGATGGTTGTATAGGTTTTTTACTGGCTTTAGGACGTGACGGAGAGGGGGTGTAAGAGAGTTGGAATAAACTGGCAATCATCAGAGAGGTTAATATACCGATGAACAGAAAAATTAGTAGCCATACTGACAGGGGTAAGGTGGGTAATTGCATACCCAAAAATACTAAAGATATGGCGGGGGAAAGATTTTGTATAGTTAACAATACCAAACCACCGACTATAATCAAAATAGCGATCGCACTTTTTCCAGACATCACCTAAATAACCCCATTGAAAATGTCAATAAATAATTAGCAACTCCCCTCAGAATTAATCGGGTTTCCACCTACGCAAAGGTACACAATCAATTTCAAATTGATCTAGGGTTCGCGCTACGACAAAATCTACCAAATCCTCAATAGTTTGGGGATGATGATACCAAGCGGGGATAGCCGGGACAATGCGCGCACCTGCTTCTGCTAAAGTAGTCAAATTTCGCAGATGGATAAGACTTAGGGGAGTTTCCCGTGGTACAATTACCAATTTTCTACCTTCTTTTAATTGTACATCTGCCGCCCGTTCGAGTAAATCGGAACTCAGACCTTGGGCAATTTTAGCCACTGTACTCATACTACAGGGAATCACGATCATACCGATAGTCCGAAAGGAACCACTAGCAATATTAGCCCCTACATCCTGCCAGGGATGACAACGCAGTTTTCCCCCAGTTTCCACCCCAGCCTGCTGTCGCCAAAATAATTCCTGGCGATCGCTATCTCCAGGCATTTGCAAATTATTCTCAGCTTGCCATACCATGTAGGAAGACTTAGAAGCCACCAATTCGATAGCATAGTTGGCTTGCAGGAGGTATTTTAAGGCGCGGACGGCATAAATAAGTCCTGAAGCACCGGAAACGCCAATAATCAACGGTCTGGTTGGGGTGGTCATTAGGGAAACTTCCCCTCTTGAACTTCTGTGCAGAATTGTGTCACGGCGTTGGTAATGGTATCGTGTAGGTTGGCGTATTTTTTGGCAAATGGTGGTTGCCAGGGGGTTAACCCCAATATATCAGAGGTTACCAGCACTTGTCCGTCGCAGTGGGGACCCGCGCCAATACCAATGGTGGGAATGGTTAGTTGTTGGGTAATTTCCGCCGCCAAGTCCTTGGGGATATGTTCCAAGACTATAGCAAAAGCCCCCGCTTGTTGTAAGGCGATCGCTTCTGATAAAATGCGTTGTGCTGCGTCTATGGTTTTCCCCTGTTGGCGATACCCTCCCAGTTGATGTACAGACTGGGGAGTTAAGCCGACATGACCCATAACTGGAATACCTACTTTCACCAAGGCGCTGACCGTATTAGCCATCTCATCATAGCCCCCTTCTAACTTTACCGCCGATGCTCCTGTTTCTTTCAATATCCGTCCGGCTGAATGAATCGCCTGTTGGGGACTTTCCTGGTAGGTCAAAAATGGTAAATCCACTACCAACAGGGATCTTACCACGGCCCGACGCACTGCTTTGGCGTGGTGCAACATTTCCTCAAGGGTTAGTGGTAGGGTGGTTTGGTAGCCTAAACCCACCATGGCTAGGGAATCACCTACTAGAATAATATCAATACCTGCTTGGTCGATAATTTTGGCGATCGCATACTCATAAGCAGTTAACATGGTAATTTGATGTCCCTGCTGTTTCCAATCGATTAATTGTTGGGTGGTTACTGCCATAATTGTTTGTAGGTTTAGGGATTACAAGTTGCAGAGTCTTGATTTTATCAAAAACTGATCAACTATTTCATCCTAAGTTAAACACTGGAAATATTAATGCAGACAAATTATATAATACTTGGTCTCCAATTGCTGAGTGTAGGGTTATCAACCCTGGTCTGGACAGCCACCCCCACTCAAGCCGCTGAGTTTTTACGTTTTTCCATCGGAAATAGAGATTTTTCTATCCCTGTCGATGTTTTAGAAAGTTATCTCGAAAGTAAGCTGAATAATTCCGAAAATCAAAGTTTAGATAATGTCGCCAATTTATTAATTCCTAAAATTCAGGCACAAGTCCGGGAAATATTGGGGAGACGCTATCAGTTTAGTGATGCGGAAATTAGCCATTTATTGAGTTCTCCTATGGTGGCAGATTTTTTAATTCAGGTGGGAGATATTCTTGAAACTGAACCCGATGCTAATGGCGCAGAGGCGATCCGAAATGCTCTCGTATCAGCGAGTAGTCTCCCTGAAGGATTTACCCTCATTGATATGATCAGAGAGTTTCCTAGTCCTAGTATTTATGTGAACCTCAATGAGGCTTTACAAGCATTAACTAATCTGGCAACTTTAATTGATTCAACTAATACCACAATTGCAGATGTCAAAAAACTGGCATATTCTCAGGCTCAAAGTGCTGGAAATCTTGATTTTAGTCAATGGCTAGACTTACGAAAAATCGGAGAAATCCCAAGTTCTAAATCCACCTTTACCATTAGTGATTCAAGTGGCGATCGCCAATTTGATTTTGATTTGTACCTCCCGGAAATTACTGATAGTAATATACCCACTTTAATCATATCTCATGGTTTAGCCTCAGACCGCAGTCGGTTTGAATCCCTCGCCCGCCATTTAGCCTCCTATGGTTTTGCGGTAGCTATTCCTCAGCACACTGGTAGTGATTTTCAGCAATTCCAAGACTTGTTAATTGGGAAAGTCTCAGATATGTTTAATCCGCGAGAATTTATAGACAGACCCCTTGACATTTCCCAAGTAATAGACTATCTGGAAGCCTTAAATCGTGGAGATTTAACCAATCGCCTAAACCTGGAAAATGTGGGAGTAATCGGACATTCTCTCGGAGGTTATACCGCTTTAGTTTTAGGAGGTGCGCCGCTGAATTTTGCACAACTCAACATTGACTGCAATCAAGACAATTTTTCCCTTAATCCTTCCCTATTTCTCCAGTGTCGCGCCCTAGAATTACCGGAAACAGACATCAACTTGCGAGATGAAAGAGTTAATGCGATTTTGCTGATTAACCCCATCAATAGCAGTATATTAGGAGAAGCAAGTATCAATAAAATCGCCATTCCGGTGATGATGGTAGCCAGTGGCTTGGATATATTAGCACCAGCCATATTAGAACAAATACCAGCTTTTAATTGGTTAAATAATTCCCATCGATATTTAGTCTTTAAAGAAAAGGATAGTCACTTTTTTGATATGAATCAATATACGGCTGAAGCCATACCCAACCTAGGAGGTTTGACCCGTCCAGCCACAGAAATTTCTCGGGGATATGTTAACAGTCTAAGTGTGGCATTTTTCCAAACCCACATAACTAATAATCCTGAATATCAGCAATATTTACAAGCCGCATATACTATCCATATCAGTAATGCTGCTTATCCTATCCATTTGATATTACCCACTCCCGACCAGAGGCTAAGAGTTAGGTAAAATCACATAATATATATATATATTTACCCTTGACAAATCCTGGAACTTGACTTATTATCAAATAATGGAAATCTGTGCAAAAATACAGTAAAACCCAACAAAAGCCAGTAGGTTGGGTGAAACCCAACA
>NZ_PKGG01000298.1:0-4945 GCF_046480465.1 Arthrospira sp. PCC 8006 | reverse complement strand
TGATTGTAAAGAAATAGAGCCTAGTAGGTGTATATATGGCGATAGCGAGTTTAAAGAAAGGGTTTGGGAGACCAAAACCAATCAAGACTACGAACAACGCATGGAAAGCCATCCCATGGACTAAGGTTCAACGGAAAGTTTTCAAGCTCCAAAAGAGTATATTTCAAGCAGCTAAATCGGGACAGGATGCAAAGGCTAGAAGGTGGCAACGTCTATTGGTGAAATCATATTATGCCCGACTCTTAGCAGTACGGCTGTAGGGGCGGGTTCCACGGTCAGCCATGCTTCCCAACAGTCAGCTTAATAAACCCGCCCCCCAAGCGGGTCAAGGCAAGAAAACGGCTGGAGTCGATGGAGTAAGAGTCATCTCTCCAAGGCCAAGGTTTGAGCTTGTTGAGAGCATTAAGGGAAACCTCAAAACAAAACCACTGCGACGGGTGTGGATACCAAAACCTGGAAGGGATGAAAAAAGCTGGAATAGGAATACCCACAATCCAAGATAGAGCAAGGCAAGCCTTGGTTAAGTCGGCTCTCGAACCTGAATGGGAATCGAGATTTGAAAGCACAAGCTATGGGTTCCGTCCAGGACGGTCAGCCCACGATGCAATATCCAGAATCTACCAAAGTATAAACAAAGGAGGTTATTATATACTGGATGCGGACATAGCTAAATGCTCTTACCGTGAACCATGATTACCTACTGTCCAAAATTCATTGTCCAAGCAACCTAAAGAAAGACCTGAAACAATGGCTCAAAGCTGGGGTGCTAGACAACGGTGTATTTGAGGATACAGAATCAGGGACACCTCAAGGAGGGGTAATAAGTCCAATACTCGCCAACATCGCACTGTTGGGCATGGTTAGGCTCATAAAAACAATGTATCCCAAGAAAGCAAACAGAGCACAAGCTACTGTTATAAGATACGCTGATGACTTTGTTGTGATATCCCCATCACTAGAAATCATTGAACAGTGCAAAACTGCTATTTCCGAGTGGCTAAAACCTGTAGGACTAGAAATTAAACCTGAAAAGACTCGAATTTGCCACACACTCAATCCCATTGAGTACAACGGCAAGACTGAGGAACCTGGGTTTGATTTTTTAGGATTCAATGTTAGGCAATATCCGGTAGGAAAATATAAATCTGGGAAAAGTCAAAAAAGGTTCAAAACCAACATCAAACCCAGCAATAAAGCAGTTAAAGCTCATACAGAAGTAATTAAGGGTGTAATAAAACAACATAAAACAGCACCCCAATCAGCTCTGATAAGCAAACTAAACCCAAGTATAAAGGGATGGTCAAACTACTACTCAGGGGTAGTCTCATCTGAGACCTTCAATAAACTGGATAACATAGTCTGGTTAATGTTACGGGCATGGACAGTATCAAGATGCAGAAAGGCAAACTACGAGAAGCTAGGAAACTACTTCCAACAAGGAACGGTTAAACTTAGCAATGGGAAAGAAAGACATGAATCTTGGTTATTCAAGACTAAAGATGGATTTCAACTATGGAAACATAATTGGACTCCGATTGTCAGACATACCACAATACGCCCTGATGCAACACCATACGACGGAAACTGGACTTACTGGGCAACCAGAAAAGGACAAGCAATCGACACGCCAATTAGGGTAGCAAAACTACTCAAAAAGCAAAAAGGCAAGTGTACCTGGTGTGGGCAATACTTTACCCCATCMGACCTAATTGAMGTAGACTACATTGTACCTCGAAGCCTCGCTKGAAAGGATGAATACAAAAATCTTCAGCTATTACACCGCCACACCCGCGACGATAAGACGGCACTTGACAAGGCCAACGCTGTGTCCTTAACAATGGAGCAGTCAAACTAGGAGCCGTGTGAAGGGAAACTTTCACGCACGGTTCTGAATGGGAGGGGATGGAGGCGACTCCATTCTCGACCCCTAATCGGAGACTTGAACAGGTTTTCGCCAAAATGAGAATTGCTGCGGGGCTTGTATCCCATTAGCTTTGGTCAAAAGTAGGGTAAACTTAAATATTGTGATACTCCAGCGCTCCAGATAGCCCATCCCATTGTGATCGGGTCAGATGAATTGGTGCGGTGTGTGCTACCATGTTCAAGCGTAATTATAACCAGCGGGGACTGCTATCGTCACATTTGGAGAAAATATTGGATAGTGGGGCTAGGCGGAATACTCACTATAAAAGGCTCAAACCCGATAAGCGGTGGTAATACACGAGCTTGTGGGAGAAGCCCGCACCATAATCTGGCATCAGTGTCGGGAGTACCTCACTAAAGGTCAGTCAACAACCCACTGTTAACATCGAAAACCAGAATATGATTAAACCTAGGAATAAAGCTTAAACAGCATCAGAGGATAATCACCGTGCTTTATTTAGCGGAAGTACAAAAGCAGAAAAGTGGTTTTATAGGTGGCGGTCGGGCTGAACTCAAGTTGCTGGTTTGTCAGCGGGGCGAGAACAATTGGAGCGCCGTACCGGGGGACGATCTGGTTCCGGCGGAGGATGCCAACAGCTATAAGGATGGCGCTCTAGTGTTAGTCGAACTCAATGCCAGCAAACAAGTTCAGCGCATCGAGGACGGCAAAAAACTGGTCAGAATTCTTGAAGATTTTTCCCGATTGCAAGACAGATTCAAAAATCAACAAGAAGAAATCGAACAGTGGAAAGAATCCCTCACCTACCAAACTCAAGAACTAAATCGCCGAGAACAAGAACTAAATCGTCGAGAAATGGAAATGGAATCTCGGCGAGAACAGATGGATCATCTGGAAGCTGAACTCGATAAGCTCGAACAACAGCGACAGAGCCTGGAAAGGAGCAAACAACAAGAGGAGAAACTGCGAGCTGAAATAGACAAGGCTCGCCACGAAGTTGAGAGTAGCCGATCGCAACTTGAAGAAGAAAAGCGATCGCTTGAGGAACAGCGGGCAGAACTGGAAACCCATAAAGGATTAAGCCCAGAAAAAGCCCAAGAAATGCAAGCACTTCTGGAGCTACTCTCAGGTGGTAACTCTATCGAGTCTCTCAGAGAATTGATAGAGCGAGCCCAAAACCAGATCAATGATGGCATCTCTGTAGGACAAACCTACCGTCAGCAAATGGAAGAACACCGCAACCGTGCTTCTGAGTTGCAGCAGGAGGTAGACCAAGTGACTACACTGCGCCATCAGTGGTCAGAATGGCATCAGTCCCACATCACGTTGTTAAATGATCGGGCACAACTGAACTCCCGCCAAAATCTGTTGGAATTCAATGAACAACAAATTCAGCGATTAGAACAAAATATTGAATACCGACAGGCCCTGTTAGAGCAACTGCAACGTCTTTCTGAGTCGGTTGCTAGTCGTTCCACTTCTGGAGTTAAGGTAGATACGGCACCCTTGCAGAAAATGCCCATTGAACAACTACAGGCGGAAGTTCAACGCTTGCAGGAAGAATGGGATCGATGGTTCCGCATGGTTAAAGAACAAGAAGAGGAACTCAAATATAAACAAGAGGAAATTGAGGAACTTCAACAGGAAATTAATCGGGCTTCTGGGAGCGTTCGCGCTCAGAAAGAATCGGATCTAGCCGATGAACAAGATGCCTATCAAATGCTGAATAAAACCCTAGAAGGACAGCGTCGGACTTTGGGGGAAAGGGAAGACCACATGAACCAGTATCAAGCGGTTTTGCTACAACGACAAGGTAGCGCCGGAACTGTTGATCTGGGGGTTGCTCTTGGCTTTCCGTCAATTCTGGCTGCTATTGAAAAACAGCAGCAAGCCAGCCGAAGTGAACTTGAGCAGTTGCGCGATCGCACGGAACAATTAAAAACTGAAATTTCTAACACGGACGCGCAATTGTCCCAACAAGAAACTGAACAGGAACAGAAACGTCAGCAACTAGAAGCCCAAGAACAGAGTTGGATTAAACAAAAACAAACGTTAGCTGAAATTCAAGGTCGCGCTAATCTCTATGAAGAATTACTACCATCCCTTGAGGAAAACTGGAATAATTTACAAGAGCAGATCGAATCGTTGTTAACACAATTTAATCAAATTCAGGAACTCAGCCAACAGCAAACTCAAACACAAGGAGAACTTAGTCAACTAATATCTGGTCTGATTTCCTAAACTGAGGATGAAATCCAGAAACAAGTCATAAGTGCGAAACCTTCAGGCATGAAATAGGGTTTAAATACCTGAAATAGCCGCCTGGTGGGGGTTTCATCCCCTAGGCGGAATACAAGGAACGCACTCCTGACCGACCCCATAACTGTTTATATGTCCCTAAGTTTTGTATCCCAAGATACCAAAATTAGGCAGGGAACCCAAGGTCAACACGCTCTGTAACAAATCGGGTAGGGGTCGAGAATGGAGTCACCTCCATCCCCTCCCATTCAAAACCGTGCTTGAGATTTTCACCTCACACGGATCCTGGTGTGGATGCCCACATTGTCAGTGGCACAGCGATACCAACCGCTGCTTTGTCCTTCTTTGTTCAGAGCTATAGCACAAGACAGAACAGTTAAGACGCATAGCATTAGTCAAGGTGGTTAGGACGAAGCTGGGAGAACGGAATCCATGGCATCATCGAGAGAATCAAACTGCTCACGTGCAATGGCGAATGCGGGCTTTCAACCACGACCAACATTTCTCTATCTTGTTGAGGTCTGGCGAATAAGGTGGTAGATAGAGCAAACGGCATTGAGCCGCCTCCACTAGCTCAGGAATCCGTCCCCCTTTATGAAACGTTGCATTGTCTAGCACTAGAGTCTGACCTGGCTTCAGTGTTGGAATTAAGATGAACTCCAACCACAACTCAAACACTGTCCGATTACAACAACCCTCAAAGCGATCGGGGGCTAAGAGTTGTTGATGACACCATGCGGCTATATAGCTCACCCTGCCCTGCCTCTTCCCGGATTTGAGGGCATCGAAGCGTTGTCCTTCCTC
>NZ_PKGG01000623.1:0-322 GCF_046480465.1 Arthrospira sp. PCC 8006 | reverse complement strand
ATGCCTTCCGAAAGGTGAGGGGAATGATTAAGGCGTACTGTGAAAGATTTGTGGATGAGAATCTTTAAGTGAACCCGTTCTTTGGTTTTTCCTGCTTTGTGCGCTGGGACACCCTAAATACTATTTCATTACAACTAAAGCCATTATAAAACAAGTATTTACTTCGCAATAAACACATTTACCACAAATTCAAGAAAATATTGCTACTTTGTAGTTGTTTCTCATATTTCCAACCACGAAAGGCACTAAATTCACGAAAGTGTTGCTTCTCACATTATCAACCACGAAAGGCACAAAAGACACGAAAATGTTGCTCTGCAAT
>NZ_PKGG01000203.1:0-9527 GCF_046480465.1 Arthrospira sp. PCC 8006 | reverse complement strand
GTCTGCGCCCTTTGATACCAATATTGTGACCAATATTCATCTCCCCGCTGTTGCCAAACTTTACCCAATAACTGACAGGTGACAGCAGAATTAGGGTCATGGTTGAGGGCTTGTTCACAAGCAGCCATGGCGGCATGAATGTCACCACTTTGGAGATGAAATTCAGCTTGTTTCTGAAACCCGGCGGCTAGGGCGGTTTCGCTCAAATTGGGAAAATTGATCATAGGAACCTTGGACATTGATGGCTGGGTGAGATCATGTTTCTGGCTAGGAGTCGGAAGGCTGGCTGTATCGGTGGTGAGTACAGAGTCTAGCAACTGTAGCAAGGTCTGTGGGTTAATCCAGATATCTTCTGTTAAGGCTGTAGGATACATCAGTTGTCGGAGAGGATAGCAGTCTAAGGCTTCTCCGGTGATGTAGTAGTGATGGAGTCCCAGTTGCCGACTTAACCCCCAAAAGTAAGGCCTAATGTAGTGGGGAGACATCAGTTCAATTATCGTCGTTTCAGGCTGACAGAAGATTAAATTGGTTAACCCGCTACCGTGGGATGCTACAATCACTTCTGCTTGGGAAAATACTTGAGCCTGTTCTGCGACAGATAGGGTTTCTGGGCTGATGGTAATAAATCCCCGCTGCTGCAATAGGGCGGCGATCGCTTCTTCATTTAACAACCGCCGATATTTGGCGCTATGACGGCTGATATAGATGAGCTTTGGTGTTTTTTGACCTAATTTGGATTTCTGTGTGTCCGAGAGTTCCAGAAAGCCCTCTGAGTTCAGGTTAACGCCTAGGGTGTCCTCCTGTAGCCAAGTCCGACGATGCCAAGCTAACACCCAGGGTGGTGGATAGCCTACGGGTCCGGCAAAATCAGGCACTAAAAGCTGATCTGCTTGGATATGGGGGTGAATGTCGCTTTCGACTATTTTGGCTTCTGGTATACCTAACCGTTGCAGGGTTTCTCGTTGGAAGGGGTGACGGATACTGTTGACTACAATGCGATCGATATCCTGCCAATTGTAGCCAGCCTGTCGCAAAATTTCTAATCGCGGCAGTACATCAACCATCCAATGAAAGTAAACACTACCCGATATTCCTGATACTACCGCAACAGTTCCGGCGATCGCCTCTGCTTCTGTCAGTCCATCCTTCGCCAAAATCGGGTGGCGGCGAGGGTCATGGTTACGGCAACCTGGTAAGGGAGTCGGATAAAATCGGGAAAATTGTGGCAGCATCTCCCCTTCCGCGTTAATTATGGCGGTGGCGTTACAGACTTTCCACCAATTGCGACGCGGATCAACAATCGCCCGCCCCTGGGGTAAAATTGTCACCTTTCCGGTGGGGTTGCATAAAGGTAAAGGCGCTGGGGGTTTCAATTTGTATTGATGGCTGCCTAACTGTTGGGGGGCAAAGTTTTCTATAATAGGCTGTAGGCAAGGATAGCAGTCTAATCCTTGACAGGCTGGTAGGTCGGGGTCAGCAGCCGGTAACTCTGGTATTGACGGAATGGGTTGAGATAGGGGTGGGCTGGTTTCCGGTTCGGCTGTTAATAGTTCTAAACTCTGATTATAATGTTTTTGGGCTTCTTTCAGGCGACCCTGTTCCCTCAGAATATCTCCCCAAGCCAAATGGGCGGCGGTGAAGTCCGGTTGCAGTTTTAGGGTTTTTTGATAGTATTGTTCGGCGGAACCAAAGTTCTGGTATTCTGCTAGGGCTTGACCTAAGTGAAAGTAGGTTTGGGCTAGTGTGATCACACTTACGGATATGTCGTTTTGATTCAGTGCTTGTAGTAGCTGGGCGCAGGCTTTTTGGGCTTCCCCTAAACTGCCATCAACGGCTTGCTTTTCACTTTCGGTTATATAGGCGGTTAACAGAAATTCCTGCCCTTTAATGGCTTGTTTTAAATGGGCGATCGCTTCTGGAAAATCTGCTAATTCCATCAGTGACCAAGCCAAATCACTATGGATACCCGGAAACTCTGGCGCTAGGATTAACACTTTTTGGAAGCAGTCTAGGGCGGCTATATGGCTTCCCTGTTGTTGCAGCGCTTTCCCTAGGTTATGTTGAATTATGGCACTGTCCGGTTGCAGTTGTACCGCTTTTAAAAAGGCGGCGATCGCCCTATCCCAATCCTGTTTTCCTAATAGCGATCGGCCTAGGTTATTATGGATGCTGGCAGTCTGGGGCCATTTCTTCAGGGCGGTTCCGAGAATCTCTAAGGCGGTTTTATATTCCCCCCTTCCTACTCAAATACCCCCTAAATTACTATAAGCCATGGGGGTTTCCGGTTCCAGATAAATGGCGTTTTGATAGGCGGCGATCGCTTCCATTTCTCGCCCTTGCTTTTGTAGGATTAATCCTAAGTTATAATAGGCGTTCGTGTAGTTCGGCTTGTGGATTATCCCTTGACGGTAAGAGGCGATCGCCTCCTCTATATATCCCAATTTTTCTAAGACAAATCCTAGATTATAATGTACCTCCGGCCACTGAAAATAAACCTCTAACGCCCTTCTATACCAATCTACCGCCTTGCCATAATCTTTCTGCTCCTGACACAATAAACCTCGCTCGGCTAGGGCTTGAGCCGCTGGGGATGGTTGGTTTATCGACTGGTTGCTAACCATCATCATTCGTGTATTTTTGTCTGTATACATCGTCACTTTTTACCCATTAATAATAAGTCGAATTTACAGCCATAATCTATCATTCCCAATTTCTCAAAATATCCCTCACCATCTAGGCTAAAACAACCTCGACTATTATCCGGTCAAATTTCACAAATCTTAATTTGTCAAAAACAGCGGAATTTAGATTAAGAAAACTCTCCCGATCTACCACCTACTCACCCACTAGATTAAATCGAAGCTGTCGGAGTCGAGGTCATCTAAGCCTTCTCCTAAATGCAGAATCGGAATCGCTTGTCCATTGCCGTCAATGTAATATAAAACGCCACTGGTAGAGTTATAAACCAGGTTAGCCCCTCCCGTATTGGTGGGATTGTTCGGATCAAAAAAGTTAGCAATTGTGGTAAACTCACTATCAGCTAGGTTTCCCGCCCCTCCCAACATATCAAAAATATCCGCATCTAATTCGATGCGATCTTCACCCACAGTAAAATCTGTGATGGTGTCGAGTCCAAACCACTCTTGAATACTGAAGGACTCCTTATCGGGGTCACCAGAAACCAGGCTAAAGGTATCAGATCCTTTACCCCCCGTCAGAAGGTCATTACCTTTCCCGGCAAAAATGCGATCGTTCCCCTGACCACCATAAACAGTGTTATCCCCTCTACCACTATGGATAACATCATCACCCTTACCACCAAAGATCAGGTTATTTCCCGGTCCACCAAACACGGTGTTATTACCTTCGACACCGTAAATAGTATCGTTACCAATACCACCATAAATTAGGTCATCACCCTTATCTCCCGACAGGATATTATTACCTTCCCCGCCGTAGATGGTATCATCTCCCTGACCTCCGTGGATGATGTCATCACCCTTACCGCCAGAAGTCAGGTCATTTCCGTCGTTACCAGATAGGGTATTATTGCCTTCTCCAGCGTAGATTGTATCGTTACCTTTACCCCCATAGATGCGATCGTCTCCTGAACCACCATAAACGAGGTCATCTCCCTCATCTCCAAATAGGGTGTTATTGGCTTCTTCTCCAAAAATGGTATCGTTGCCTTTACCTCCGTAGAAGAGGTCATCTCCTAGACCTCCAAATAGGCAGTCCTCACCCTTGCCACCATAGATGATATCATTACCCTTGCCACCCGCGATCGCATCATTCAGGTTCCCACCAATGATCAAATCACTATCTTCAGTACCCACAAAGCGGTTTTCCTGGTTCATAAACCCTTCGATGATTAAGCCACCATCGATCGCATTGGGATTAGGCCTGCTGCTGTGGGGCTGTGTGGGATTAGGTATTAATTCGGCGGTCATGGTAATTCATTCCTGGTAGATTCACGGTTGTACTCAAAAACGTAACACAGTGATATAAGCAACTATAATACTGCTCAAACACCCGATATATTTAGCGATTAGAGTCTCCTGGATTCCCTGGAACCTAAATCAGCGATCGCCGCTCATGCCCCGACCCTTCTCAATCATCCGAGTGATTGGCCGCTGATAAAATCAGTCTAACAGTTACATTATCTACTGGCAATATAGCACAGTGATATAAGCAATAATACTGCTCAAACACCCGATATATTTAGCGATTAGAGTCTCCTGGATTCCCTGGAACCTAAATCAGCGATCGCCGCTCATGCCCCGACCCTTCTCAATCATCCGAGTGATTGGCCGCTGATAAAATCAGTCTAACAGTTACATTATCTATTGGCAATATAGCGATGACATATGATTCAGGTTCTTTGAACGATAATCCTGACAGTTGTTCCGGTTTAACTATTATGTATCAGTCCATACCAGTTCTATTTTATCCTGTTACAATATCAAAATAGTTGAGTCGTTTATGTCAAGCTACAGTAAAGAATGGCTCGACTATGTTAAGTTAGTGTAAAGGTATTAATAAAAAATGATTTTTGATGTATAATTTACGCGGGGAGAATGGCATCAAATTAATCAATAAATATGGCAATTAATTCTCGCTGCCCCCTCCCCCATCGGTTTTATGGTATTTACTCAACTTCCGCCGCCGGTTCTAGGCTGGGTTTAAGTTCGATCGCCTGGCGTTGTCTTTGGCGAAATTCCGCCGCCGCATCTTGGATATTTTGATTTTGTTGATTTTGGATGAATTCCCCATTCATATCAAACCGACCTTGCTGGACACTGTGGAGAATATCGAACAATGTCCGCTGATTAAGGGTATTAGAGGAGTCGGTAGTGCTATTACGACTATCAAAATCTTGCAGGGGATTAATGGTGGCTTGGGCGATTAATTCAGGTGCAGCCATAACCGCCGACCCGAAGCCGAAAGTAGCGATCGCCGAAATACTCAAACCTAGGGTAAGTTTCAAAGGTGTTAATTTCATAGTGGCTATCAGATTCAAACAACTACTGTAATCATACCTCTCCTGTACAGAAGAGGTATGGCAATTTAGAAATTCGTGGGAGTATCAAGCGAACCGACGGCGTAAGAGGGGTTGAATGATTAATAACGAGGCGATCGCAAACGCCAACAATACCACCAAAGCCACCCCAAAAGTTATATCACCAAAAGGAGCCACCATCACCACACTACCGAAAGACCAACTCTCATGGATATAAAGATAGCGAATTGGCTCGATCGCATAACTTAATGGATTCAGGGTAGCCACCACCTGTAACCACCGAGGCATAAATGACAGAGGCGCTAAGGCGGTGCTGGCAAATAATAGCGGTAAATTAGTCACAAAAATCACCGCAATTAGTTCAATGTGACCAGGGAGGGCAAAAGCCAGACCTAAACTTAAACCCGTTACCCCCAAAACCAACAATAACACCACCAGAGCAATCACTGCTAATCCGGCAATTCCTGGCAATCCCGCACCGATAAATGCCGCCACAGCGACAATCGCTGCAGTTTGAATAAAGCTGAGGGTGACGATATAAATTGCCGAAGCCAAAACAATGGAAAATCGGGAAGCTAAAGGTGCTACCAGTAGGCGATTAAGGAACCCAAATTCTCGGTCAAACATCACCGGCAATCCGGCATTTAAAGCCCCCGCAAAGGCGGTAAATACCATAACTCCTGCCCCCAAAAATTGACCATAATTATCAGTTTCTCCAAATAATCCTTTGGGAGCATTTTGGAATAATGCACCGAAGAGAATTAGCCACATTAATGGCTGAATTACTCCGGCTATTAAAGTTGATGGTCGTCGCTTCAATTGAATAAATAAACGACGGGTTAAAGCCGCTGTTTCCTGAATAAAATCGGCGATATCATTGGATTTTTCCGGTCTAATTTCAGTATTGGATAACTGATTAATGCTGGTACTACTCATGGTTTACAAGTCTCCATTAACGGTTGATTTTAGACAAGTTAACGCATATTGCGCTTTTTCTCCGCTTTCGGGTCGCGAGTGGCGACGGCGGCCATTTCTGCATCCATTAGAGTTTGACCTGTAGCCGCTAAATAGACATCATCTAAACTAGGGCGAGATTGTGCTATCCCAAAGGTGGGTAAGCCAGCATCTTTAAGGGCTTGTTGAATGGTAAATAGGGCATCATTTTGGGATGCAACTACTAGGTTCAGAGAGTTTCCCTGAGCCTGATTGATGATTACCTCTTGGACACAGGGGAGGGGCTCCAATAGGGCTTTGGCGGCTTCGGCTTCTGGTAATGGGGAAAACTCCCTAATTTTTAGGGTAATGCGATCGCCTCCTACTCTGTCTTTAAGTTCTGAGGGGGTTCCGGTAGCAATTACTACCCCTTTATCAATGATGGAGACGCGATCGGCTAAAACATCTATTTCCTCTAAATAATGGCTGGTAATCAACACTGTGATACCTTGTTCTCGCAATTGTCGCAGGAAATCCCACACTACTACCCGACTTTCAATATCTAACCCAACAGTGGGCTCGTCGAGTACCAAAACATCCGGTTGATGCAGGAGTCCAGAAGCCAGATCTAGGCGCTTACGAATACCCCCAGAATAAGTCCCGGTTTTTTGATCAATCCATTCCCCTAATCCTAGCAAATTGGACACGGTTTCAATGCGCTCTTTGATGCGAGGACGGGGGATATGGTACAAGGAGGCTTGTAGTTGCAACAGTTCCCGACCTGTGAGAACCTTATCAATGGCTACTTCCTGGGCTACATAGCCAAGGCGCTGTCTAGCTAATTTGGGCTGATCGAGAACTGAAATTCCCGAAACGGCTAACTTTCCAGCGTCGGGAGTGATTAATGTACACAGCGATCGCAGGGTCGTGGTCTTACCTGCGCCGTTAGGACCAAGCAAGCCAAAAATTTCCCCAGGCTGAATTTCTAAGGAAATATCTTTGACGGCTTCTACTGAGCCGTAACGTTTTTGGAGATTTTGGATAAGAACGGCAGGAGTCATGTCACAATTAAGCTAGGTGCTGCCCATATTTACATTGCTCAACATTTTAACAGTCGCCCGTGTTAGTTAGTAAACTAAAGGCCTTGTACCATGAGCCGGATTTTGATTGCTGAAGATGAACCCCGGATAGCTGCTTTTTTGGAAAAGGGACTGCGGGCTAGTGGTTTTACTACTGCGATCGCCAATAGTGGACAAGATGTTTTAGATCAGGCGGGCGGCCAGAATTTTGATTTGCTGATCCTAGACCTGGGACTCCCTGACCGCGATGGTTTCCAGATTTTAAAAGAATTGCGTGGTCAGGGGGAAACTTTACCCATTATCATCCTCACCGCTAGGGATGACCTCAGCGACAAGGTGGCGGGTCTGGAGGCGGGGGCTGATGATTATGTGACTAAACCCTTTCGCTTCGCTGAATTGCTGGCTAGAGTCCGCGCTAGACTCCGCAACCAAACAGGTAAACCGGCTGATGATAATAAGACTCTCTCCACCGCTAATGTCTGCTTGAATTTGTACACTCGTGAGGTACAAGTGGCCGATCGCACTGTCCAACTTTCCGCTAAGGAATTTCTGCTATTGGAAACTTTTCTGCGTCACCCGGAACAGGTACTTAGTCGAGAACAGTTACTTGATCAGGTTTGGGGTTATGATTATGACCCAGGCTCTAATATCGTTGATGTCTATGTGGGCTATCTACGGAAAAAATTAGGAAGCGATCGCATTGAAACGGTTAGAGGTATGGGCTATCGGTTATCTACTTCCCCCGCTTCCTCCCCTCACATTTGACAGTGGTTGATATGATCTGCCATTTTGGGGGGAACAATTGATCTGGAGCGATCATCTTGTTTATAACTGTTTTGGTCGATTCAGATTGTTGAGGGGTTAACTAAAATTAATCCAACTTCCAGTTTCGTTTGATAATCTTTAGGGTGTGTCCAAGCTCAAATTAGCCGTTAATTCCCTACGCATAAAATCCTTTGGTTCTGGGTTTTGTGTGGGTTTTCCTATGGTAAAGCGATCGCACTTTTGTAGATTAATAATTTTCTGACCAAGACTTCATGGATATCTTAAACAATACCCTTATAATGAGGGGTACAAACCGGAAACCCTCGGATTGCTGATCAGCCAAGTTCCTTGGCGACCAACCCCAGCTCAAGATCACATAAAACCGATCTAATGGTATATTACACCATGTCAACTTGTCGTTATGGAACTATCTGTATATTGAGAGGAGGCCATCTGTTACCATTGCTCAGAAGTTGGACTACAACCCATCTGACTGCTTAGTGGTACATTGAGGACGTTATTATCCCCGATTATGCCGTTACAGCATTATAGGCTGTTGTGAGCCTCAGATGATAACTCTAAGTGATTTACTAGATCACAGATGGGTTAAATTTGAACTAAACCATTAATTGTTAATTATTCCAATTGAGGATTTTTCTAGCATGGACGAAGAACTTTTTACAACAGTATTCCTAGAAGATGATGAGCTTCAGGAAATCTCCGACGATTTCGAGGCAGAAACTCCGTTTTTGTTGCCCATAGAAACTGTAGATGATGCTGCTGAGGTAGAAATTACGACCACAGCCGCCCCCGTAAATCCCCTGAGTGATGTAGTAAATCTTCGGGACTTTATTATCGAACAACTTTTTGATGAGGAAGTTTATCTAGCTCAAAACCCAGACCTCGCACAATTTAAATTAGAACTAGAAGCAGCGGGTTTTGAGTTTAATCTACGGGAACACTTTAGGGAATTTGGTAAGTTTGAAGGTCGCGAATTTAGTGCTTTCTTCAGTGTGACTCGATACCTAGAGAAAAACACTGATATTTCCCTAGTTATCAATCGTGAAGAAGCCTTCAGTCACTTCTTGGATTTTGGTCTGAATGAAGCTCGAGAATTTAGCGACTTTTTTAGCGCCAGTTTTTATGCCGAAGCCAATCCAGACTTAGCTGCTATTACTCAGGAAACTTTAGTTAGTAAGTTCGCTCATTTCTTGGGTGTTGGACAGTTTGAAAATCGCCGGTGTAGCAGAGTATTTGATGCTAATAACTACCTACAACTTAACCCAGACGTTAGTCAGTTACTGCAAGAATCAGCTAACCTAGGTTTACAAATTAGTGCCTTTAGTCACTTCATCACCAGGGGTCGGTCTGAAAATCGGCAGTTTAGCAATATCTTTGATGTGAGCGAATACCTGCAACTCAACCCCGATTTAGTTCCCTTTGTTGAAAGTGGGGAAATTAACGCGATCGACCACTGGGTAAGATTCGGTATTTCTGAACGGCGCGAGTTTAGTCTTTCCTTCACTGTTTCCCAGGTTTTAAGAACTCTCAGTCTCAGCAGTTTAACCGAAATCAACATCTCGGAACTGTTTGCTCAAATAGAAAGCAATCTCGCTTTAATTATTGAGAGTGAAGATGATGTCGATGATGATGTCGATGATGATGTCGATGATGATATCGATGATGATGTCGATGATGATGTCGATGATGATATCGATGATGATGTCGAT
>NZ_PKGG01000253.1:0-6716 GCF_046480465.1 Arthrospira sp. PCC 8006 | reverse complement strand
GCGTGACTATACCCCAGAGGATTATATAACTACGATCGCCGAATTTATAGAAGCCACCTGCTCGGAACCGATTATCGCGATCGCCTCCTCAGTAACCGCCGCCCTCACCGTGCGAGTGGCGATCGAAAAACCGGAATTATTCAAAGGGCTAATTCTCACAACCCCCTCCGGCTTATCGGACTTTGGGCAAAATTATATTAACAGTTTATTTGCTCAAATTGTCAAAACCCCAATTTTAGACCAAATTCTGTACGCCACCGCCGTCGCCAACCCCATCGGAATCCGCAGTTTTTTAGAGCAGCGTCAATTTGCCCGTTCCTCTCGAATTTATAACGAAATCGTCGAAGCCTATCTTGAATCCGCCCTACAGCCTAACGCCGAATATGCAGCCTTATCATTTGTGCGAGGGGATTTATGCTTTGATTTAGCCTTATATATACCCCAATTAACCACTCCCACCGCCATGATTTGGGGAGAAAAAAGCCAATTTACCAGCCCAGAGATGGGAGAAAGATTAGCCAATCTAAATCGGGAGGCGGTGCGAATTTTCCAAAAACTCGAGGACGTAGGACTAACGCCGCAGTTAGAATTACCCGGCGTAACCATTGGCGTAATTAGGAGTTTGCTCAAAGCCCTAGAACTCGCATAAGCTAAAAAATGAGGTAACAGGTGCCAGAACTTGCTATGTCCAATTCCGAGTACATCAACAATTTAAAGTGGCAGCCAGAAGCCACAGCCAAACTCAAGAATATTCCCTACTTCGTCCGAGGTCAAGCCAGACAAAGGATTGAACAACTAGCCAGGGAAGCCGACCAGGAAGAGGTTACAGTGGAATTAGTAGAACAAGCACGCCTTGAGTTTGGTCAGTAGTAAAACCGCTGGTAGTATTTGCTCAAAATGACCCCACTAGCCTTTAAACTAGGGGTTGGCTTTTGATTGTATTTTGAGGTTTATTGGTCCAAAAGTGAGAAAAATCATTATTGCCGGAAACTGGAAAATGTATAAAACCCAAGCAGAAGCCCAGGAGTTTCTGAAAGGGTTTGTGATGGAATTGGAGGACACCCCAGAAGAGCGGGAAGTAGTTTTGTGTGTCCCCTTCACTGATTTGGGTGTGATGTCCAAGAGTTTGCATGGTTCACGGGTACGCCTAGGGGCGCAAAATGTTCACTGGGAAGATTCCGGGGCTTATACTGGGGAAATCTCACCCCCGATGCTAGTGGAAATTGGTGTGCGGTTTGTGGTCATAGGTCACAGTGAACGTCGCCAATATTTTGGCGAAACCAACGAAACAGTTAACCTGCGCCTGAAAGCGGCTCAAAACCACGGTCTAACTCCGATTTTGTGCGTGGGAGAAACTAAGGAACAGCGGGACGCAGGAGAGACGGAATCTCATATTTTCTCGCAATTAGAAGAGGGCCTGGTAGGTGTCGATCAGAATAACTTGGTCATCGCATACGAACCGATTTGGGCGATTGGAACCGGGGATACCTGCGAATCTGAGGAGGCTAATCGGGTAATTGGTCTCATCCGTGGCAAATTGAGTAATCCTAACGTGACGATTCAATATGGCGGTTCTGTGAAGCCGGATAATATTGATGAAATTATGGCACAGTCAGAAATTGACGGTGCTTTGGTCGGCGGGGCTAGTTTGCAGGCGGATAGTTTTAGCCGCATTGTCAATTATCGTTGACAGGTTGGCGATGATTAAACCAATCACTATTCGGGGTCATTCCTTTGATTGGGGAAGCCGTACTTATTTGATGGGGATTTTGAATGTAACGCCGGATAGCTTTAGCGATGGCGGGGTGTTCAATTCCCTAGATGCTGCCCTGGTCCGGGCGGGTGATATGGTTCGGGCGGGGGCGGATATTATTGATGTGGGAGGGGTGTCTACTCGTCCTGGGGCTGAGGTGGTTTCTCTGGAAAGGGAACTTGAACGGGTGCTTCCGGTGGTGTCGGGTTTGCGACAACTGGGGGATATGGTGATATCTGTGGATACGACCCGGGCGGCAGTTGCTGAAGCGGCAGTAGGTTGTGGGGCGGATATTATTAATGATATCTCTGGGGGAATCTATGACCCGGATATGCTATCAGTGGTGGCTGATTTGGGGGTTCCAGTGGTGTTAATGCACCTACGGGGTACTCCCCAAACTATGCAAACTCTGACGGATTATGGGGATTTGATGGGGGAAATTAAAGGGTTTTTGGCGGAACGTCTGGCGGCGGGAATGGCGGCGGGAATTCCAGCAGAGTACATGATTGTTGACCCTGGAATTGGTTTTGCGAAAACATTAGAGCAAAATTTGCAGATTCTGCGAGAATTACCCCTATTGAAGGATCTCGATTGTCCGCTATTGGTGGGACCGTCCCGTAAGAGTTTTATTGGTAAGATTCTTGAGAAGCCTGATCCTCAAGGGCGTGTCTGGGGGACGGCAGCGGCTTGTGTGACGGCGATCGCTCATTCTGCTGATATTCTCAGAATACATGATGTGCCACCTATGGTAGATGTGGCGCGGGTCGCAGATGCGATTTATCGTCAAGCCTAAAATTGGGAAGGTGCGATCGCACCATTTGATGGTTTCGGGTTTCCTGGGCGCGCCCCGTACTCGACGACCGAGGCAAATTTATCGAATTTTACGATCATGACCAGTGTGGCATCAATTTGGCAGTCTATTACTTTGCGGAATCTCAACCTCTACCAGTGGCGGGGGGGAAGTCTGCTGTATCGCATTAGTGGCAGTTTGCGATCGTGGCGACAGGGAAGCTGGTTAATGGAATGGGGGGAATTAATTGGGGTGCTATTGGTGGCGGCGGTGTTTGGGTTAGCCCCTTTTGTCAATACGGCTTTAATTGGGGTGTTGCTGATCGCCTGTGGCGGCTTTTGGGTTCTGCTGACCCTGAGTGATGAACCCTCACAAGTGGCATTTACCCCTATTCACCTGTTGGTATTGTTGTATTGGGGAATCGCCACGATCGCTACATCCCTATCTCCGGTAAAACAAGCCGCATTCACTGGGTGGGTGCGCTTGACTCTTTACTTGGTCCTATTTTTCCTGATGGCGCGGGTTTTCCGATCGCCTCGTTTGCGATCGCTTTTTATCGGCTTCTATCTGCATATTACCCTCATTGTCGGGGTTTATGGGATGCGGCAGTGGTTTTTTGGCACTAAAGCCTTAGCTACTTGGGTAGACCCCACATCAGCCCAAGCTAATATCACCAGAATTTACAGTTATTTGGGTAATCCTAATTTACTCGCTGGCTATCTCATCCCAGCGGTGGGGCTGAGTCTGGGGGCGATTTTGGCTTGGCGCGGCCTGATGCCGAAATTGTTGGCAATTACTATGGCGCTGGTCAATTCTGTGTGTTTGGTCTTAACCTTTAGCCGTGGGGGATGGCTCGGGTTTGTCGGGTTATTGTTTACTTTTGCCGTTTTGCTGCTGTACTGGATTAGTCAATATTTCCCACCTTTTTGGCAAAAATGGGCTGTTCCTATTGGTGTCGGTGGCTTGGCGGCGTTGCTGGTGTTAGCCATAGTAGTTGTGCCACCAGTGCGCGATCGCGTCGCGACTGTCTTTGCTGGACGTGGTGATAGTAGTAATAATTTCCGCATCAATGTTTGGGCGGCGGTCATAGAGATGATCCGCGATCGCCCTATATTGGGAATTGGACCTGGTAATAATGCTTTTAATCAGGTTTATCCGTTATATATGCGCCCCCGATACTCTGCTTTGAGTGCCTATTCTGTCATCTTAGAAGTCATCGTAGAAACTGGGTTTGTAGGGTTAACCGCCTTCTTATGGCTATTGATCGTGACTTTTAACCAAGGATGGCTACAACTTAAAAGGCTACGAGAGTGGGGAGATCCCGACGGTTTTTGGTTAATAGCTGCGATCGCCACTTTAGCCGGAATGTTAGCCCATGGTCTGTTTGATACAGTGTTGTATCGTCCCCAAGTTAATACTCTCTGGTGGTTAATGGTGGCATTGATTGCTAGTTACTATTTACCTAATAGCCAGGGTGTTAATTCAGATAGCAGCAGCAACTGATGATTTAGCCGGCCCTTGTGGGAGTTGATTGATCTTCAACCATTGGCGATAGTTTTGTGATTGGCTAATACCCTGAGACAGAGTTAGCCATTCATCCCCTGTCAGTGATGTTTCCAGGCGATCGGTCAACTCCAACCAGGCCCAGAGTACACAGTTATCTAAATCAGAAAACGATTTTTGATGCAGGTAATATCTACCCTGACGGCAAAGTTCAATCCGATATTCCTGCAAAAATCGATAAATTCTCAGTTGGTATTCCCACAAATGGAATGTTTCCATCAGTTCTAACATCGGTTAGTGATCCTCTCGAGTGCCTCTAGTTATTGTTCCTCATCCTACAACATCATCCTTTGAGGTCCAACAATCATACTGACACTTCTTTGGCTGGACTCTGAATCTAATTCTAGCAATTTCTAAAATAATTGTTACGCCTCAATCACCCTCAATCTGCCTTCAATCAACTAATATGGGAATTTGTAAACACCCCAAACCTCAGACAGGAAAACACCATAACCCCCAGATCGGTCGTGATTACCGAAATGACCCCCAACTAAATCGGTTAGCCCGTGAAAGATATAATTGATCAAAATACAAAACCACTCAATCCCTCTAGGGAAATTGAGATTTAATTGGGATTCTCCAGAACTATGCTAGATGCCACCATTATCATTTTATTTATCATAGCAGGAGCCGGAACCGGCTTTTACGGGATAGAACTGCTTCCCAGCAGCGTCCTAGAACAGGTAACTAATATTGAGGGATTACGGTCTGTCACCGCCGCTTTTACTGGCCTAATTGGTATGGTAATCGGTTTAGTCGTACAAACCACCTATCACCGGGTCGAGGAACAAATCCGCCAAATGCCTCTTGAGGTATTACTCACCCGTTCTATTGGTATGGTAATCGGTTTACTGATTGCTAACCTCATGCTCGCTCCCCTCTTTTTGTTACCCATTCCTAAAGAGGTTGGCTTTATCAAACCTCTGGGGGCCGTGCTATGTAGTGTTCTATTTGGCTACACTGGGGTTAACCTGGCTGATACCCACGGACGGGCTTTTCTACAGCTAATCAACCCCAATAGTTTGGAAACTACACTACTGGCTGAGGGAACTCTTAAATCTGCTCATACTAAAGTTCTCGATACCAGTTGCATTATTGACGGTCGCATTGAACCTCTGCTAGAAACTGGATTTCTGGAAGGTAAAATTCTTGTGCCCCAGTTTATTCTGCAAGAGTTGCAATTGGTAGCTGATGCTGCTAATGATCAAAAGCGGGCGCGGGGACGACGGGGACTTGATATCCTTAACCGTATCCGAGAAGAATATCCCGAACGGGTTCAAATTCACTCGGCGGACTATGAGGATATTGCCACCGTAGACGCAAAATTAGTGCGGTTTGCTCAAGAAATTAATGGGTTTCTGCTCACTAATGATTACAATTTGTCTAAAGTGGCAACCGTCCAACAGGTTCCTGTTCTGAATATTAATGATCTTACCCAGGCGGTGCGTCCGTCCTATTTACCTGGGGATCTTCTGGAATTGAAAATCCGCAAGGAGGGTAAAGAACCTTCCCAAGGAATTGGTTATCTTGAGGATGGCACGATGGTTGTGGTAGAGTCCGGTAGCGAATACCTCGGCGACCAACTGCGGGTAGTTGTCACCAGTTCTCTGCAAACCTCGGCCGGCCGCATGATTTTCGCCCGTCCAGAACATTCTGTAATGGCTTAAATATGTAAAGAACTGTGGGTAAAGTCTGTTTCAGACTGCCTCGATTTTTTTTGGGGCAGTTTGACTTTTTATTGAGTAATATCACTATAGTTGAACGGTCAAAACAATGGGATATAACAAAGGTGACTCTTACGAATCAGTTATTTTTGAAATTTTGAAACAAAAGGGGCTACTACCTAATGAATCAGAAAGAGCTGGTGCTGGAGGAGGAGTAGACATCCAATTTTTATACCGTTCTCGTCTATGCAATTTAGAAGTTAAGCTAGATCTTAAAGCAGACTACGGACAAAAAACATTAGGTTGGAAGGATGGAAAATGGTTTTTTAACAAGTCAGATGTTACGACTGATTTTTATACAAAAATAGGTATTATAGATTATGTCAACCAAAAAAATATTGTACCCAACAGGTACAGAATAGCTAAAGACAACATAACACGATTTCACAAACAAGCGGATCAGAGGAATTTTGAAGATTCGGTCAATATTTCTATTAATGCATTATATGACTACTATGCCGAAAAAGAATGCTACTATATCCAAATTGGTGGTTATGGGTTTTATCATCTAAAAATGGATTATTTACAACTTGGTACACCTCAATTTAATTGTAATATGCAACTGAGATTAAGAGCCAAAACAGTTCATAGCAATCCAATTCACAATTATGGTTTTTATGCAGTTTTGAAGCCTCAAGGTAAGCCCAAAACAGAGTCACCTTATGATATTGAGGAAAAAAGTGGTCGACTATTTCCACTAATTGAGTGATTCAACAGTCAATCCTAAAAACTCTATTTTTTTATACAAAGAAAAGTATCTTTTTCTTTTTTTTCATCTTCTGGATCAGTATAAGTAGGAATCTGTGTATATTTAGAAATGAATTGTATCCATTTCTTGACAGTATGAGCGCGGCGTGTTTTGGTTTTAAGACTTTTTTTGCCAGTA
>NZ_PKGG01000597.1:0-376 GCF_046480465.1 Arthrospira sp. PCC 8006 | reverse complement strand
GGTTGTAAAGCGGAATTCCGTTGCGCCGGGCCACCGCGTAATCGTTGAAATCATGCGCGCCGGTGATCTTCACCGCGCCCGAGCCGAAGGCCGGGTCAGGGTATTCATCGGTGATGATGGGGATCAGGCGGCGGTGTTCTTTCGGGCCGACAGGGATTTCACAGAGTTTGCCGACGATCGGCGCATAGCGCGCATCTGACGGGTGCACCGCCACCGCGCCATCGCCCAGCATGGTTTCAGGCCGGGTGGTGGCAATGGCGATATAATCGCGGATCTCATCCACCACCACATTGCCCTCGCCGTCCTTTTCGACGTAGCGATAGGTCTCTCCACCGGCCAGCGGGTATTTGAAATGCCACATATGGCCATCGACCTC
>NZ_PKGG01000141.1:0-13820 GCF_046480465.1 Arthrospira sp. PCC 8006 | reverse complement strand
TAGACGCTGGAAACTCCACATAATACCATTTATAGCCATTAACTACCCTTTCATTAATCACATCAACATAATCTCCCGCATAACCATAATGAGCCACAGAATAGTTAGTTCCCGGTCCTGAACGAATGTTAATTTGAGACCCAGCATCATTCGCAAATAAACGCGCCGGATAAGCCCAAGCCGGAACTACAGCAGCAGCTATTATAACCATAGATAGACCAGCAGACACCAACAGTTTTTGAGGACTCATTGATTGACACCATTATTAATAGGTGAAATATTCAGCCAGCAATGGTTTAAATAATTAAGCCCATGTTCCGGCTTAGTCCTATTATCATCCGCCAATTAACCAGCGTCATCAGTATAATCACTGACTTTTGTCACCCTGTGGTTGGTGTTTTGGTGTTGNRGTTTCACTACTCTGTTGGGTTTYACCYAACCTACTCTGTTGGGTTTTACCTAACCTACTCTGTTGGGTTTCACCCAACCTACTCTGTTGGGTTTYACCTAACCTACTCTGTTGGGTTTCACCCAACCTACTCTGTTGGGTTTTACCTAACCTACTCTGTTGGGTTTTACCTAACCTACTCTGTTGGGTTTTACCTAACCTACTCTGTTGGGTTTTACCTAACCTACTCTGTTGGGTTTTACCTAACCTACTCTGTTGGGTTTCACCCAACCTACTCTGTTGGGTTTCACCCAACCTACTCTGTTGGGTTTCACCCAACCTACTCTGTTGGGTTTCACCCAACCTACTCTGTTGGGTTTCACGATCGCTTCACCTCCACCCATAATTGTATCGGGGTTGTTAAATTACATCCTTGCGTTTTTGCACCACTAATAACAAGCCCAACATCACCATAATTAACCCAATTAAAATCCCCCAATATTTGCCGACATTGACATTAAACATTGAACCATAGTCCTGGAAAAAACGCTTAATGGTTCCTTCGGCTTCACCTAAAGCCCCCTCATATTTACCTCGCCATTCTCCATACTCATCCTGCCATTGTTGAATAGCTGTCTGGTACTCATTAACCCGGTCTTGGTAGGCTTCCATATCAGCTTGATATTGATCCATCTCGTCTTCATAGTCTAGTTGCGCTTGAAAAGACTGGTTATCGGGTCTAGTAGGTTGTTGGGGAGGGTCGCCAGGAGATTCAGGACGGACGGGTTCTGGCTGGTCAACAGCCGGATTATACTTAGCTAAAATGCCGGGAAAACTGCATTGATTAAATAGGCTAGTTCCTAAACAAATACAGTCCTGTTTTTGGGCATCAGTTAAGGCTTCGCGTTCATCCTCATCTAACTGCCAACAGGGGTCTTCCGCTACATCTCGACCTACTCCAGTGATAGTAACAAAGGATTCAAACGGCCATTTAGTTAGGGTGAGATGATTAATGATCAGTCCTGGTAGTCCCAAGGTGTTAATAGGTAGCATTCCGCCACCAAAAGTAATTTGAGGAACTAAAAAGATAATGGTCAATAAAGGGGCGATATTCTGGTTAGGAGAAATGGCTGAAACCAATAATCCCATGACCATTCCTGCCATGGTTGCCAAGACTAAGGTTATGTACAAGGAACCATAAACGGAAAAGTCTCCGGGAATCTGAACAGCTATGAGTTTAAACAATAGGAAAATTGCGGCTTGATATAAGGCGAAGACTGAAGCAATACAAACCTTCGACAGAATATAGGGAAGAATTTGTAAACCAATAGTCCTTTCCCGGCGGTAGATATCGGCTTCTTTGACAATATCGCGCATGGTGGCGATACTACCGACCATGACGGCGACTAAGGCGGTAACAAATAGCATGGTAATTACCTGCCCAAAATCGCCTTTGGTATCGTCAAACATATAGCGATTCCAGGTAAACCAGTCAAGTATACCGAGAATAGGGGCGATCGCCAACATTAAGATTAAACTAGCTCGATCGCGCATTAAAATCGACCAATTCCGATTCGATAAAATCAGAAACTGTCGCCAAGCGGAAACCCGTTTAATGGTCGCGCCGGGAACCTGTTGCGATCGCCTATTACCATTAGTTTCAGCCTGAACATTGCTGAGAGTCTTTTGGCGTTGAACCACAAACCTTTGGTATTGGGAAGAGTTCAGATAATCTTGCTGCCAATCTTGAGGCGATCGCTCCCTTTCCACCTTATGATAAATTTGATTAAAGCGCTCAACCCCAAAATATTGCAGCGCCTCTTGAGGAGGGCCGAAATAAGCAATCCGACCCCCCGCACCTAAAAAGACTACTAAATCACACAGCATGACATTATCGGTAGCATGGGTAATCAAAATCACCGTCCTACCTTGGTCTGCCAGATTTCGCAGCAGATTCATAATATCAGCTTCCGTACCCGGATCTAAGCCAGAGGTTGCCTCATCCAAAAAGAATAAACTAGGCTTAGTCAACAATTCCACCCCAATAGATACCCGCTTGAGTTGACCGCCACTGAGGGCTTTAATGGGAACATCCCGACGGTGAGACAATCCCAAATCCTGGAGAACCTCATCAACCCGTTTCTGTCTTTCTGCTACAGTGGTATCAGCCGGCATTCGTAATTGGGCGGCATAATCCAAAGCCTGAGTCACAGTTAACTCAGTATGGACAATATCCTTTTGGGGAACATAACCAATTTCCGTGCGGTAGGCGTTATAGTTTTTGTACAAGTCAACCCCATTGACTAATACATGACCCCCCGTAGCTGGACGAAAGCCGTTGAGGGCATCAAGAAGGGTAGATTTACCGCCGCCACTAACCCCAGCCACTACCACAAATTCCCGCGCCTGTATCGATAGGGAAATATCATTGAGTAGGTTAACTTCTTTGGAAACCTGTTTATTTAAGCCTAGCGCATCGAGGCGCAGATTACCTTCTTCGTTGACCTGTACTAAAGTTTCATCAATGTTTAAGGTGAAGCGACAAGGACCGATGCGAATATTGTCTCCCACCGTCAGGGTGCGATCGCCTGTAATTACTTTACCATTGACAAAGGTGCCATTGGTAGAGCTGAGGTCTGTTAAAACAAAAGACCCGTTTTTCCGGGCAATTTGGGCATGGTTGCGAGACACGGAAGGATGATTAATGACTGTATGATTACTCGCATCTCGACCAATAGTAATGAGATCCTTTCCCCGTAACTCTAGGGTAAAACTTAGGACTGTGCCACTGCTTTGCCCTATAGTATTATCAACTACTGTTTCTTCTGATAGGGCTGGGGCGGCGGCTTGGGTCGGGGCTACAGCCAGGGAGCTAAAGCAAAAGGTTAGTTTAGCATCCCCTATTTGGATGGTGTCATTATTGGCTAAGGGTTGCGGCGTTTTGGGGGGAATTGTATCTGCGTTTAGCAGTGTGCCAATGGTACTGCCTAAATCCACAATTACATAGCGATCGCCCTCTAGTCTAATCTCGGCGTGGTGCCGCGAAACACTCATATCTGTTAATACTACTGTGTTATCGGGGGCGCGACCAATGGAAGCTATCCCATTATCAATGACTATTTCAGAAACAGATGTGCTGCCGTGAATTTTGAGTTGGGCATTGGTTGATGAGAAACTCATGTAATATCTCCATTAGCTGGGAAACTGACTAGCTGTTTTGGCTACCACTATTGATAGTAGTGGGATCTGCTACACTCCTTATAATTGGCGAGACAGCTAATCTAAACGCATACCTTCCCTCAAACCTTAGCACAATCACAGTTCTCCGACTCAAGTCCCCGGTCTTCTTGATTAGTAGACTCAATTGGCGATCGCCTGGTCTAACCTCCATCAAGGCTAACATCAAAAAAAGCGATCGCCCTCCAATGAATTTTAGAGCGATCGCTGGGCTTTTTTTAAACAACCAGTTGCTTCTATTATAATGCCAAAATCAACAAAAGTCAACAACTCTTTCCAATTTATTAATGGGCGAAATCCTCCCGCAATTGATTAATTATTGAAGTTTGGGGACTTGCCAGAGGATTTGATTTGCTGTTCATAAACTCACAAAATCAACTTTATTTTGGTTCATCGTCAGGTTTAATAGAGTCACCTTTGCGCTTTAATAATGAACCAGTTACTAGGGCTACTGCCATCAGTCCGAAAATTGTTCCCGGTTCAGGTACGGAACGCTTAGTAGCTGTCCAAGTTCCCGACTCACTATACCAAGCAAAGTCTGGAATTCGAGATCCCCTCAACCACGATGACCACTGGGTTGCATTCATGAGAGCCCCAGCAGAAACTTCTGATCTACCAATGCCATCATACCAGATATTATCCATGAAAAATAACCTTCTTCCAATACAGTCTCTAGTCCTACATGGAACCACACTAGACATTAAATTATCATCAAATGGTCGCCAGAAAAGATAAGTCTGATGGTTATTGGGGTTATTAAGGAGGAATTCAAATGATAAACCTCTGACATCAGAAACAAAACTGGTGACTTGGAAAAATTGGTCACTTGCGCTGATTTCCAGGGGAATATTACAAGATAATTGATTGACACATAAATTGATGACTCCAGCAAAGGGATGTTTTTCGTGGCTAAACTCTCCAGTACCTACTAACTGACCTTCGGTATCAAAAAAATGGAGGTCGTAGAAAACTAGAGATTGAGCAGGTAGAGAAAAAGCTAAAGCCGAGGCTAATCCCATGCCGGAAGCTAGGGTTAAATTTGCCAAAAGTTKTGTCATGGCTATGGCAGGTTTTAGGTTTAGTGATTGATGCGGAGTTTAAATAATTGTAGATAAAGACTATCTGGCAACGGATTCAATTAGAATTAATGTTCTAGGGAGGAACGCTATCAAATTATTTAATCCCCGTGAGGATGATTAAACACCAAGGCCAGATGAATTTAACAGGGAGTTATGTAAAAAGAATGGGAATTTTGGTGAAGATTGTGTAAAATGATAGCATCCTAATCTAGGCTCGTAACTGCGACCCGTGGGGACGAAGTTAACCCAGATTAGTGGTCAGGGAATTTGCATCAACGGTTGGGAAACCCATCAGCAACCTCTAGGAATTCTAGTTATGTCTGAACCGCTGATTTCTGCTATCATTTGTACCCATAATCGAGCTAACTACTTAGGGGCGGCGATCGATAGCTTGCTAGACCAGGAATTTGATAACTTTGAAGTGATCGTGGTAGATAATGCTTCGAGCGATCGCACCCGTGAAATAGTCGAAAGCAAACTCGATAACCCTAAACTCCGTTATATATACGAGCCGATCACAGGTCTGTCTGTCGCCCGCAATACCGGAGCCAAAACCGCCCAGGCTCCCATTTTAGCCTACCTAGACGATGATGCCGTTGCTAGTCCTCAATGGCTAAGGGTACTCTACACAGCCTATCAAGACAACCAGAAACTAGCGGTAGCAGGGGGTCGCGTTACCTTAATTTGGCCAGAAGGCATCACCCCTCCCCCATGGCTATCCCCCGGTTTAGCCGAAAACTTAGGAGCATATAACCTAGGAGATGATATCCTTTATATCAGCAATCCCGGCTTAACCCCCAGAGGACTAAACTACTCTATCCGCCGCACCTTTCTCGACCAAATTGGAGGGTTTGACCCTAATCTAGGTAGAGTGGGAAAACGGCTGCTTTCTAACGAAGAACTGGTGATGACAGAAGAAGCTCTCAACCGAGGCTGGGAGGTGGCTTATATTCCCGATGCTTTGGTGGCTCATAATGTCGCTCCGGAAAGAGTTAAGCGCAGTTGGTTTATGGAGAGAGGCTGGTGGCAGGGAATTAGTGAGTGTTACCGTGAACAACTGTCGGGACGCGCCAACTGGGGACAATTAGGGCGGGGCGGCGAGAATATGGTCAGAGGACTTTACAAATCCCTAAAGTATTTTAACGATCCAGCTACCCGATTTGATAATTTGGTTTATGCTTATGGTCAAATTGGCTATTTAGGAGCGGCGATCGCTGGTTTGTTAAACATCAACAACACAGCCACCAAACCCAAAACATGAGAAATCACCTATCTTAATGGTCTACTTATCAACATTGTGTTATGAGCATTACTGCATCCAAAATTCCCGTTTCCGTGCTAATTCCTGCCAAAAATGAACAGGAAAATCTCCCCGCGTGTCTGGCTAGTGTGGCTGTGGCTGATGAAATTTTGGTGGTCGATTCTCAAAGTAGCGATCGCACTGTGGAAATTTCCGAAAGTCTCGGAGCTAAAGTGGTACAATTCCACTTCAATGGTCAATGGCCGAAAAAGAAAAATTGGTCCCTGGAAAATCTCCCCTTTCGTAATGAATGGGTGCTAATTGTGGACTGTGACGAACGTATCACCCCGGAATCTTGGCAAGAAATTGCCCAAAAAATCCAAAACCCCGAATATTCTGGCTATTACATTAATCGTCGGGTATTCTTCCTAGGGAAATGGATTCGCCACGGCGGTAAATATCCCGACTGGAACCTGCGTCTATTCAAGCATAAATTGGGTCGCTACGAAAATCTAAACACCGAGAACGTCCGTAATACCGGAGATAATGAAGTACACGAGCACGTAGTCATCTCTGAGGGGAAAGTCGGTTATCTCCAAGAAGATATGCTTCATGAGGATTTCCGGGATTTGTTCCACTGGATAGAACGCCATAACCGCTATTCTAACTGGGAAGCACGGGTTTACTACAATATCCTCACAGGTCAGGATGATAGTAAAACCATTGGGGCTGATTTATTTGGAGATGCAGTCCAGCGGAAACGCTTTTTAAAAACCATTTGGGTGAAACTGCCCTTTAAACCTCTGTTGCGATTTATCCTATTTTATATTATCCAACTGGGTTTTTTGGATGGTCGCGCTGGCTATATTTATGGCCGACTGTTGAGCCAATATGAATATCAAATTGGGGTGAAACTTTACGAATTGCGTAAATTTGGCGGTCAGTTGAATGTGGCGAAACCCACCACCAAGACAGCCACGCCTCAGTCTGTACCTCAAACAGTGGAAAAATGACCAAAACGGAGACATCGACAGAAGCCTGGGTTGATCTGCGAAAGTATGATCAATCTGGGTTTGACCGGGGGAAGCCAGGATGGTTGATTTTACTATGGTGGTTGGTTCAGGCGATCGCCTTTCCCCTGACTCCTCACCCGTTTAATAACATTCGCTGCGGGATTTTGCGGCTGTTTGGGGCCAAAATTGGTCAAGGGGTAATTATTCGACCTACCGCTAGGTTGACTTACCCCTGGAAAGTGGCGATCGGTGATTATAGTTGGATTGGTGATGATGTGGTACTTTATAGCCTAGACCGTATCGAAATCGGTGAGCATTGCGTGATTTCTCAAAAGTCCTATTTGTGTACGGGAAGCCACGATATCCATGACCCCGCTTTTGGTCTACAAACCGCCCCAATTGCGATCGCTCCTGGGGTGTGGGTAGCTACGGATTGCTTTATCGGACCGGGAGTGGCGATCGGTGCTAATACCGTTGTCGGCGCTAGATCCAGCGTCTTCAGTGACCTACCAGCCGCCCAAATTTGCTTAGGAACCCCCTGTCGTCCCCATTCCCCCCGAAATCTCATATCCACAAAAATCATCGATAATTGACAATTTCGTAGGGGCGGGTTCTGCTGTCAACCCGGCATCCCCACCAGGATATGAATAAACCCGCCCTCACCCAGCGGACAATTAATAATTAATCATGGTAGGGGCGGGTTCTGCTGTCAACCCGGCATCCCCACCAGGATATAAATAAACCCGCCCTCACCCACCATAATCAACCCGGCATCCCCACCAGGATATAAATAAACCCGCCCTCACCCACCGGAATTAATCATGGTAGGGGYGGGTTCTGCTGTCAACCCGGCATCCCCACCAGGATATGAATAAACCCGCCCTCACCCACCGGAATTAATCATGGTAGGGGCGGGTTCTGCTGTCAACCCGGCATCCCCACCAGGATATGAATAAACCCGCCCTCACCCACCATAATCAATCATCAATTCCTCACCAGGATATGAATAAACCCGCCCCAACTATTGGCTTTTTTTATTCATTCATAGTCTTATAAGTCGATACTGCTGAAGGTGAACTGCGGTTGAGATAGCGGAAAATCCAATACTTAAATACCGCATCTAATATAACCGGAAATGTCGCAATAAACAGAAAGTTAAAATCTCGGCTTTCTGCTACTCCCAAATGTCTAGCCACACTTTCCAGAATTACCTCCCAACCGTGGGGGGAGTGGAAACCTACGAACATATCAGTTAACAAAATCAGGATAAATGCCTTCGCGCTATCACTGAGGCCATAAATTATATCCCCCATAAATGATTTCACAACTTGCACTTCTGCCTTGTTGTTAGACAAAATAAAGGCAAACGTAAACACTGATATGATATCAGCAAAAATATTTTTAATAGAATTAGCACTTAATGAGCGATATTCCTCAGCAATTTTGATAGCTTTGGCTTGGGTTCTTTCCTCTAACTCTTCCGGGGTTAATTCTGGTATGAAACCCACCATCATCTCAAACTTTAACCTAGACTCATATCTCTCAATTTCCATTAAGGCTTCTTCTTCCATGTCAACATTCATAAATAGGGGGGTGTTTTCATTAACCCAAAACCTATCAACTAAGGGACCAATCACAAAGTTTTTCGACAATTGCTGAGTCAAAAGTGGCACTAAAATCAAGATGAGAATAAATCTAATCGCAATAATGGTTTTAACTTTCGATTTCCGATAATCTTTAATCACCTGTTCTTCCGACTCTGGGTTAAGTTCCCGTTTAATCCGAGTCACAGTTCTGAGCAAAGTTCGAGGTAGAAAGCTAGTGCCGGAGTTTTCAGATTGGAGGTTGTCTTTAAGATTATTTTCGGCTTTTGGTGGAGAAATGGGAATATCGGAACTGAGAATAGACTTAGACTTTGTGGGAAGCGAAACCAGTCCATTCTCTGGCTGATTAGGTATCAGAGAACGACTTTCTAAGTCTTCAAATTTTACCAAGGATTTAGATGGTGATGGTACTTGTTTGGGGGATGGTTTTTTCTGATAACGGTTAGTGACAGCATCAATAAATTCTAGTTTTTCACAGATTATGTCAATGGTATCGGCATCTTGATTTCGGTCATAATTGCGGTCATCAATATCATCCGGATTCCGCAACTTGCGATTAAGTTCGGCGGGGTCTATTTGTTCAGAGATACCTAAAATAGAGCGGCTAGTGTTAAATTCTGCTAACCGCATTTGAATGATTTGTAAATACTTATTAACCTCGGATTTAAAATAAGACAAGACTCGATCGCTATATTCATCCGAAGACGACCCGATCGCCTCACCATGAAAATGCTCATTTTCCAGAGATCGTATTTTTAGAGCTGCATCATAAGCCTGATCTAAAGCTCGATCAGGAGTATCACGAAACCACTGATTAGCACGATTGAGAAACCGCTTAAACTGAGTCCAATTTGAGGATGTCATAGTGAGTTGCCAAAAACACCTATTTGAGGTTAGGCGCGAAACAATGGTAATGTACGGGGTATATTAGCACTTTTAATAACATGGCTGTGGTTTGGGAATCACTGTGGATTACCGGAGGCTCACGAACAGGTAAAACTACCCGTTTGGTAGAGCAATTTTGTCTGTGGAGTCAAATGTATGTAGGCGCTCTCAATGCGCCCTATTCAGCCCCATTTCAACCCAAGCACCCTCTACAAGGCTTGCGTCCCCTAGTTTTAGCCGCCAATGGAACCAATAAAAGGCATTTAGTTGATAGGATAACCCAAGCGTCTCCTGGACAATATCCATTTTCCGCCACCACCATTATGGGATTTTTTCAGGCGGAAGTGCTTTTGTTCTGGCCTTTGCTCATTGAAGCCCTAGACCTGAGAGCCCAATTTCCTCAGAGGTTGCGTCCTGAACTAGAACAGGAACTTGCCAGCCAACTTTGGAGTCCTGAAATCGATAGTGGAAAACTCACGGACTTTGGGAGAGGGCGCGATCGCATTGTCCGTACAACCCTCGACCTATTACAACTAGCAGGACTCAGCGGCACGCCTGTTGAAGATCTGCCTAGTATTTTAGAACGCCATCAGGCTTTTGATGCCATTGGTGAGACCACCTACACCTGTATGACCGAGATGCTGCTACGTTGGCAAAATTGGTGTCAGCAAAGGGGATTACTAACTTATGGCATTATAGCCGATTTATATTGGCGACATTTGTTGAAGCATCCCACCTATCAACGGCATCTGCTCCATCAGCATCGAGTTATTTTAGCCGATGATGTGGATGAATACCCAGCGATCGCCCGCCATTTATTCGAGTTTCTATTAGAGAATCAAGTGATGGGAGTATTTACTTACAATCCCCAAGGTGCAGTCAGACTAGGTTTAGGGGCAGATCCTAAATATCTAGCACAGTTGCAAGATCGCTGTCAGATAGAACAGCTTTCTCCGGTCGAGGGTTTAGCAGAAACTCTGGGTGCTGAGGTTTTGTCATGGCTCAATCAAGATTATGGTAACTTTCCCGACTTGAGTCACTCTCAGCAGTCAGTTTTGGCGATCGAAACCACTTCTAGGGCTGAACTATTGCGGCGGACGGCTACAACCATCATAGAAGCGGTTAAAAATGATCAGGTACAGCCCCAGGATATTGCTATCATCGCTCCGGGGTTAGATGCGATCGCCCGCTATACTATTCGAGAAATTTTAACCCATGAGGGTATTGCCCTAGAAGAAATTCAACCACAGCAACCGCTGATCACTTCTTCGATAGTGCGATCGCTGCTGACCCTACTCGCCTTAGTATATCCAGGCTTAGGGCGGTTAGTAGATAGAGATGCGATCGCCGAAATGCTGACCATTATCAGTAGCCATATCCCAGAGAGCAAACACAGCAGCACATCAGACCCCGACTCACCCGCCGCCAATTTTCCCATCCATAATGCGATCGATCCAGTGCGAGCCGGTTTATTAGCTGATCACTGTTTCGCCCTTGATTGGCAAAATCCGAAATTATTGCCAATTAATGCCTTTCCACGCTGGGACCGCCTCGGCTACCGTGCCGCCAACACCTATAAATATATTTGTGAGTGGTTATCCCTACAGCAACAGAAGTATCATCAGAACCTCCTCCCCAGTCCTGTCGCCTTATTAGACCGAGCCATCCAGGAATTTTTCATTCCTAGGGTTACAGGTTCACCAGCGTTAATCATAGACATGAATCGCCCAATCCTAAAAGCCTTCGCACAAATCGACCTGTTGCGGGAATTAATGGAAACCGCCATCCACTTTTGGGATATTTATACCAGAGACAAACCCCAGCCATCACCCCTAGAAACCGTCGAAATCACTGGCCAATTTATTGAACTGTTGCGCCGAGGAGTTGTTACCGCCAACCCCTACCCCGTGGGAGAAATGGCTGTTAAGGCTCCTGCTGTCACCCTCGCCACCATTTTCCAATACCGTGTCAATCACCAATCCCATTCCTGGCACTTTTGGCTTGATGCAGGTTCCCCCCTCTGGTTCCAAGAGGGAGCTAGTAGCCTTTGGGGTGCGCCTGTGTTTCTCCAAGATATTCAACAGCAGAGACAGCCTTGGACCAGTGAAGATATGATGGCAGCCAATCAGCAAAGACTACAAAGGATTGTGTGGGATTTATTAAGTCGGGTTAGCGATCGCCTTTATCTCTGTCATAGTGAATTATCAGTTAATGGTCAAGAACAACTCGGACCTCTTCTACCCCTTGTCAGTAGTGTACCAACGCGGTAAAAATGGGGGTAATATGAATCCAATTCAATTTCTGAAATCCCGATCAATACCCCCCTAAGTTCATGAGAAAATCCCCAAAATACCAAAAATTTGCATCTGCTAATTAATGACCAATTCGGCTTTAATTAAATATTAAAAGTCAATTTTAATTGTGTTCCCATGAAAAACATCCTCAATAATACATCTTAATTGACCCTAATCAGTCACCGAGAAATCTGAATAATTTATGATTAAAAGTCACAGTTTCTGCGATATTTACGCTAGTAGGATTGACTGATCCATCATTAATCTGTTTAAATTGATACCCATTCATCTTATGTCGATGACTTCAAATCACCGATGTGGCTACCTTGCCCAAATCAAGCCCCAAAATCATAACCATTAGCATCAATTGACATAGCCTAACCGTTAAAATAACCCCTTGTCTATGCCAAAATTCCCAAGTCATCATCAATTAGGAGTCACGCCATGACCAGTTCAACCATTCCCACCACCCCTGCTCAACTTGCGTTGCGAGTATCTCCTGGAGATCAAATTCTCAGCCTCAACCAAGTTGTTCTCATCTTTCCCGCCGAACCAATACCCAACAGATTTGAAACCTTCCCAGGGTCCATCACCAACATATTACCGGCCTCCAACGGCTTAGGGGATACCCTACTGGGAGAGGGAGGAATCACACTATTTGTTCCCGATGAGCCAGGCTTTGAAGCTACAATTCAAGGTAGCAGTGAAACCGTAATAGTAGTGAGAGCCGGCGGACAAGACCAAGGATTCCTCACCGTTCTAAATCGAGAACCCGGTAGACTCCAAAGCCGTGCAGACGGCTCCTTTGTCTTTATCCCTGACGATGCAGGAGACCCAGAGCCAGACCCAGGGACTGACCCATCACCAGATCCAGGAACTGACCCAGGAACTGACCCAGACCCAGAACCCAGAGAAAATCAACCTCCCATAGCCAACGATGTTTTTGTCACCACCAGCCAGGGACAAGACACCTTTTTTGATGTACTCTTCAACGACACAGACCCAGACGGAGATACCCTCAGCGTTCAAAACTTCAGCAGCACCGCCAACGGAAGCCTAATCTTCAACGGTGCCGGAATATTCACCTATCGACCCAACCCAGACTTCTTTGGTACTGATGGCTTTAGTTACAATGTCACCGACGGCACAGACTCCGACCTAGCGCAAGTGGTGATCTCAGTTCAACCAGGCGACTTTGCCCAAATCATCGAAGGAATAGGTCAAGGAACCACCGGAGATGACTCTATTATCGGCTCATCAGGGGATGATGTCATTAATGGTTTAGCTGGAAACGATACCATCTTCGGTTTAGCTGGAAACGACCTCCTACAAGGTGACGAAGGCGACGATCTACTCTTCGGCAACCAAGGCAACGATACCCTAGACGGCGGACCGGGTAATGATACCGCCTATGGAGGTCAGGACAATGACCTGATGATTGGTGGAGATGGTAATGACTTACTATTCGGCAACCTCGGCAACGATACCCTATTGGGGGGACCTGGTGCAGATTCTATGTATGGCGGGGACGGCAACGACTGCATTCGGGGTGGTGTTGGGAATGACTTGATTTTTGGCGACAAAGGTAATGATATCCTCTGGGGAGATGACGGCAACGACACTATTTATGGTGGGGAGGGAGATGATTTAATCTTCGGTAATGATGGTGCTGATCTATTATTTGGGGGAGTTGGCAACGATACTATTTTTGGCGGACCAGGAAACGATACTATCATCGGCGGGKAAGGCGATGATCAAATTGCTGGAGAAGTGGGAGATGATTTATTATTCGGGGGTCCCGGAGCTGATACCCTAACAGGTGGTTCCGGTAGTGACACCTTTGCGATCGCCGAAGGTAGTGGCGGCGGTAGCGTAGAAGAAGCTAATGTCATTAATGACTTCACTGGTGGGACTGATAAAATTGGTTTGTTGGGGAACCTCACCTTTGAACAACTCAGCATTACCCAAAGCGAGGAAAACGCCGGGAATGCTATTATCCGTAATGGTAGTGATGGAGAGTTCCTAGCAGTTCTCATTGGGGTTAACAGCAATAACCTAACCGCCTCCGATTTTGTCCCCG
>NZ_PKGG01000637.1:0-301 GCF_046480465.1 Arthrospira sp. PCC 8006 | reverse complement strand
TATTTTACGTCTTCAAACTTCGGATTACAAATCCATTTTATCTGAACTTCGGAATTACAAATCCCGAAGAGCGGAATTACAAATCCCGAAGAGTGAAGGAAAAAACTCAAGGGTTGGCGAAGTCCCAAATCTAAAATCTAAAATCTAAAATCTAAGGTCTAAGATCTAAAATCCAATTTAATGTTGCTCTTTCTGTCTTCCGCAAGGACCTGAATGGGCTGTGAATTGTAATTCGGTACCTGTTTTTTGCATGTCACAAATTTGTTCTTAGATTTGTTTGCAAAATCACCCCAACATTGCA
>NZ_PKGG01000220.1:0-8555 GCF_046480465.1 Arthrospira sp. PCC 8006 | reverse complement strand
CCATTAAAGTAATCATCTTCCATCTCTTTAAACACTTGGCGATAGGTGATTAAGTCGTTTTCCAAAGGGGTTTTGTTTTCATCAAGGATAGTAGCCTTGTACCAGTCGAGCCATTCAGACACCGACTGAAATTGTCCGTCAAGGGATTTATGAACTAACCAGGCCTTATCAACGGCCTTACGGATACCCTCAAAAGTGAACTGACAATTACATCCTCGCTGCTTACGCCCTCCCGTCTCCGGGTCAGTAGTGATGTCTAGCTGAATTGTCCCCCGGTTACGCTTAATCCTGACACCTTTGGGACATTGTTTGCGGGATAGGTTGAAAAACTCAAGAATATCCTCAAAGCCTTGATATGTACCACTATGTGTACTGTTTGTACTTGCACTCATTTGGCACTAACTCCTAAATGTGCGATCGCTTTCGAGCGCATTATAATGGCGGTAGAATAGGGGTTATAGCTATCCTGATGACTTCGAATCCCATCGTTCGCCCTGGGGCTGAATTCCCCCTGTTTTTTTGTGTGACTACTACTCACGGGACGACCTATGGTGGAGTCCTTCGTTGGAAGTCTCCAGACTCCCCATCCCTGATTTTAGATGGCGATCGCTTCTAACGAACAAGCCTTCTCCAGGTAATCATACCAGGCTTCCATACCTTCCCCAGTACGAGCAGATACCTCCAAAATCTCAGCTTGTGGTGCAATGCGGCGGATATTGTTAATCGCAGTTTCGCGATCGAACCCTACCGCTTCCGCAATGTCGATTTTATTGATGATGGCTATATTGGCAGTTTTGAACAGAGTCGGATATTTTAGGGGTTTATCTTCTCCTTCCGTCACCGACAACACAGCTACCCGCAAATTTTCCCCCAGGTCGTAGGCGGCGGGACAAACTAGGTTCCCCACATTTTCGATAAATAATAATTGCAGATTATCCAGGTTGATTTTACTTAAAGCCTGGGAGATCATTTCCGCTTCCAGATGACAGACGCTTCCCGTCGTAATTTGCACTACCTGCATTCGAGTTCGTCGCAACCTTTGAGCATCATTATCCGTTTCCAGGTCTCCCACAATCACCGCACTATTGAGACGGGAACCCATATCTGATAAAGTGCGTTCCAGCAATGCTGTTTTTCCTGAACCGGGAGAAGACAGCACATTGATCGCAAAAAGTTTTTTTGCTAAAAAGAAACCTCGATTTCTTTCCGCGAGTCGGTCATTTTTGGAAAGGATGGCTGTGTGAACATCCACCGTTTGATGTTCGGTGTGCTGATGATCATGGCTATGATCATGGTTATGATCATGGTGGTGGTGATGATCGTGACCATGGTGGTGATCGTGACCATGATCGTGATCGTGATCTATGGCGTGACTGTGAATGTGGATGTTTCCTGGTGTGACGGCGCAACCGCAATTGGTACACATAACTACGAAACCTCTAAGGATGTCAGTTCTAATTCTCTTCCTTGGCGAATGTCAAGACTGGGTTCGCCGCACTGGGGACATTCATAAAACCAGGTTTTGGGTTCAAATTCCTGATTACAGTGCTGACAGTAACAGCGAACCGGGAGATAGTCGATCTCAAATTTGGCTTTGGCGGCGATCGTTCCAGCAACCACGACATCAAAAGCAAATTCTAGGGCTTCTACGGCTACTCCAGAATCAGCGCCTACTGTCATTTTAATACGGTGAATCTGATTAGCGCCTTGTTCTTTGGCTTTTTGTAAGGCGATCGCTAGGGTTTGTTCCATAATGCCAACTTCGTGCATCGCCATTGACTCCAATTATAGATGAGAGGAAACCAGAAACCCGATTTTTGTGAAAACCGGGTTTCCCTAAAATGGGTTCGCGTAGCCTCTGGAAACCATAGGCGCACTTGGTGACTACAGCAAGCCGTCAGCCTTAGCCATAGATAGCATTAGGTCAATTACACGACAGGAATAACCCCATTCGTTATCGTACCAAGATACTATTTTAAAGAAATTAGAGTTCAGTTCGATTCCCGCTCCCGCATCAAAAATGCTAGAATGACCGTCCGTAATAAAGTCCGAAGAAACTACATCTTCATCTGTGTATCCTAAAATGCCTTTCATCGCACCTTCGGAAGCCGATTTCATCGCTGCACAAATCTCGTCATAGGTCGTGGCTTTTTCTGTGCGGAAAGTTAGGTCTACCGCTGAGACGTTAGGAGTGGGAACCCGGAAAGCCATACCAGTTAAACGGCCTTTTAGTTCTGGTAATACTAGGGTAACAGCTTTAGCCGCTCCGGTGGAAGCCGGGATGATGTTTTGAGTCGCACCACGTCCACCACGCCAGTCTTTGCGACTAGGACCGTCTACCGTTGGTTGAGTCGCCGTCAAAGAGTGAACTGTGGTCATTAGACCTTCTGCTAACCCAAAGTTGTCTTGAATAACTTTAGAAATCGGCGCTAAACAGTTAGTGGTACAACTAGCATTGGAAACAATGGGGTGAGAAGCTGGATCGAAGTCTTGATGGTTAACCCCAACCACTAAGGTTTTGACTTTTTCTGGGTCTTTGGTGGGTGCGGAAATAACTACCCGTTTAGCACCTGCTTCGATGTGCTTATAAGCGCCATCATAGTTGGTAAATAAGCCAGTAGATTCTACTACATAATCTACTCCTAGTTCCTTCCATGGTAGTTGGGTGGGGTCTTTGATAGATGTACAGCGAATGGTCTGTCCATCCACAACAATGGCTTCATCTTCGGATTCTACTTTACCGTTAAAGCGTCCGTGGGTAGAGTCGTATTTTAACAGGTATGCTAAGGCATCAGCCGGAACGAGATCGTTAATGCCGACAAACTGAATGTCAGGGTGTTGGCTACCATAGCGCATTACTAAGCGTCCGATGCGACCAAAGCCGTTAATACCTACTTTAATTGCCATGATTTAGATAATCCTCCGTTGGGATAATACTACTGTATTAACTGCTGTTAAAAAATAGATTTTAACAGCGAAATTTTAGGGCTAGATTTATTGACTAGCCGAGAAAATAGCAACTCTGGGACTGAGTTTAACTGCTGGTATTCTACCACAGTGAGCGGGTTGGTAATGCAGCTTAAACAATTATTAATTGTTCAACAAGTATGCGATCGCCCTAGGGGGAGATTACCAGATCAACCTTACCACAGCTATATGCTTTTACCAAATTTCGGTCAAGGGAAGGAATCTTAAATTAATCTTAAATTTGTGGTCTGATGTCAGGATTTCCTCAAATTTCCCGATATCATTTATGCACAATTATGGGATTTTGTCAACTCCTAGATAAGTGGCGATCGGCTGATACGATCTAGTTGTAAAATTTGAGTAACGGGGTTTAAACCCAGGTTAAGAAAAACTAAAAAAAACCAAAATTATACATCCTTTGGTGTGATTGGCTGTAGGATTTGAAGTGTGACGGTAACAACGGCTCAATGGGCTCGAAGAACTAAAGCCCAGACTAACCAAGATAGCCCAGTTTAACGGGAAGATTGCCCATATCCCTAAAGACAGGTTGCATAAGTTGACGACCAATTTGGCCAAAAACCAAAACTAGATTGGGATGGAAAACCTGGAACTGTCCGGGAGAAGGCGATCGGCAAGAATTGAAGTTCCTAACTTTTGGAGGCTTACATATTATGACTAAACGTAAGCGTATCGGGATTTTGACCAGTGGAGGAGACTGTCCCGGTCTGAATGCAGTAATTCGCGCTGTCGTGAATTATGCTACTTGTGAATATAATTGGGAAGTACGGGGCATTCCCTATGCCACCCAGGGCCTAATTGAGCGTAAAAGTGTTGTGTTGAACCGCTATGGATTAGAACGCCATGGGATTGACCCGTTACTGAGTATGGGTGGGACTATTCTGGGGTCCATTAATAAGGGAGATACCGAGGCTCAAGCTGATGAGGTAATTTCTGGCTACCATGACTTGGAATTGGATGCTCTGATCGCTATTGGTGGAGACGGTAGCCTTGCCATTTTGCACAAATTGGCGAAAAAGGGCAATATGAACCTGGTAGGGGTTCCCAAGACTATTGATAATGATGTCGCTTGTACGGAACTCTCGGTGGGTTTTAATTCCGCTGTGAGTACAATTTTAGATTCCCTCGATCGCCTTAGCTGTACGGCTGCGAGCCATGATCGGGTGATGGTTGTCGAAGTTATGGGTCGCACCACCGGACACTTAGCTCTACATTCTGGAATTGTTGGCGGCGCAGATGCTATCTTGATTCCAGAAATTCGCTATTCTGTCTCTGGTTTGTGTAAACGCATACAGCAGTTACGTAATTTATGGGAGCGCAAATTTGCGATCGTCGTCGTCGCTGAAGGTGCTAAAACTACCAGCGGAGAGTCCCGGTCTTATAAAGATGCTTTGGGAGAAGTACGATTACGCGGTATAGGTGAATATGTGGCTACGGAAATCGAAACCACACTGGGGGTAGAATCGCGAGCTACAGTCCTTGGTCACGTCCAGCGCGGTGGTGCGCCTTCCTCTCAAGATCGCTTGCTGGCTACCGCTTTTGGTAAAACTGCTGTTGATGTGATTGCGGCTGAGGACTATGGCAAAATGGTGGCTTGGAGCAACCACCAAGTTGTCACCGTCTCCCTCGAAAAGGTATTTCAGAATAGCCCCCGCCTACTTGACCCTAATGGATTTTGGATAGAAACAGCCAGGGCTCTTGGTGTCTATCTGGGAGAAGAATCAGAAATACACAGTACCTGTTCCACCAGCCAAAATGGTCATCAGGATAATGTCAATATTGAAACCCCAGAAACTATACTGAACTGATATCTGAGAAATTAAAGCGATCGCTTTAAATTACGGAGGCGATTCGAGAAACTTCTCATTACCAGTAAAGCAAATAGGGGGGTCTGTTGAATGGCGAATAAAAATCGCCGTTCATCCATTGTTGCCAGTTTACAGCCAGTTTTGGCTATGGCTGTAGAGGCGCGAGTTTTCTCTGGATGAACTAGGGCTCCTTCCCCAAACACATCCCCCTTTTTCAGGGTTTCAATTACTTTTCCCTTCACCACAAAATCTACTTCCCCCTCAAGAATACCGTACATTAAATCGCCGGGTTCTCCTTCTTCAAAAATTACCTCTCCGGCCGATAAAATCTGCTCCGGTAGGTTTTCAAAAATTTGGACAGTTTGTGCAGGTTCTAACATAGCTAATGGATAATTGAAAATTGACAATGGACAATGAGAAACAGGTAATAAAACTCCCTATCTTACTCCCTCTCCTTCTGGGAGAGGGCTGGAGACAGGGGGAGTAGTCCGACCATCCTTATTGTCATCTAAATCCTGAGAAACAGCATCGGTTCCAGCGCATTCTTTACGGGTGATAAATCCATCTCCATCGGGGTCAAAAACAGGTCATAACTCTTAATCCGCATGGGTTAAAGTTTCCTAACTTTCGAGGATAGTTAATCGTTCGGCGAGTAGGTATTCCAAGGATTCTAAAGCCTTAGAAAACCCCTTGATTCCTTCCTCTAATTTGTCGAAAGCCATCGAATCTTCCTTGTGCATTTTAGCAAAGGTTGACCCATCCATTGAGATTTTTTCTATGTCCGATGATTTAGCTAATTCGGGGTCGAGTTTGCGGGGTAAATCTCCCGTTTTAGTATCAAGTTCTTCAAGAAGACTCGGAGAAATTGTGAGTAAATCACAGCCAGCCAGTTCAGTGATTTCGCCAATATTACGGAAACTCGCTCCCATCACTTCCGTGGGATAGCCGAATTTTTTGTAGTAGTTATAAATTTGGGTAACAGATTGCACCCCAGGGTCTTCATGAGGGGCATAATTTTCCCGTCCGGTCTTCTTTTTATACCAGTCTAAAATCCGACCGACAAAGGGGGAAATTAGCGTCACTCCAGCTTCAGCACAGGCGACGGCTTGATGAAATCCAAATAATAGGGTAAGATTACAGTGGATCCCTTCTTTTTCTAAGATTTCGGCGGTGCGAATTCCCTCCCAGGTCGAAGCAATTTTAATCAAAATGCGATCACGTGAAACACCGTGGGATTCATATTCAGAAATCAGATAACGAGCTTTAGCGATCGTGCCTTCAGTATCATAAGATAAACGAGCATCAACTTCTGTCGAGACGCGACCCGGAATAATTTCCAGAATTTGTAACCCAAAAGCCACGGCTAAACGGTCCGTGGCTCGGTTAGCTACATCTTTCGGAGTCGCTTCGGTTCCTAGTTCAGCGCGAGCTTGTTTCAGGGTATCATCAACAATACCTTGATATTCTGGCATCCCTGCTGCTGCTGTAATCAAAGATGGGTTAGTAGTGGCATCTTGGGGGGTAAAGTTGTGAATAGCTTTGATATCCCCAGTATCAGCAACAACAATAGTAAAATCTCGCAGTTGTTTTAACAAAGTGTTGGACATTTTTAGCTCCTAGTTTCATCCATTATAGCAATCAGCCATGATTGATAACTGTTCATGGCTGCTCATCCCCTGGTCAAGTGAGTTGGCCTTCTAGCTACTACCCTGATGAATAGCCCCTAAAACATCCATTGACTACTGAACATGATTCACTATTTATTAGGGGTCGAAAATAGAGTCACCTCTATCTCCTCCCATTCAGAACCGTGCGTGAAAGTTTCCCTTCACACGGCTCCTGGTTTGATTGCTCCCTTGTGAAGGATACAGCGTTAGCGTTATCAAGTGCCGTCTTATCATCGCGGGTGTGGCGGTGTAATAGCTGAAGATTCTTGTATTCATCCTTTCCGCCGAGGCTTCGAGGTATAGCACAAGACAGAACAGTTAGGACGTATAATGGCAAGGATATCTACAGAAGACCCAAAAAGCCAGCCCCCTACAGTTACAACCTTAGACAAAAAGTTATTAATGCAATTGAACTAGACGGTATACCCAAAACCGAAGCCAGTCAAGTTTTCCATGTCAGCAGGAACACTATCAATCTCTGACTGCAAAGAAAAGCACAGACCGGAGACTTCCTCCCTAAACCTAATCACCGACCTGGCAATAACCACAAAATTACCGACTGGCAAAAATTCAAGGCTTTTGCCCAAGAGCATGGCGACAAAACCTCTGCTCAAATGGCTCAACTTTGGGATGACGACATCTCTCCTCGCACCATATCCAGAGCCTTGAAGAAAATTGGCTTCACCAGAAAAAAAACTTACGGCTACCAAGAACGTGATCAGCAACAGCGAGAGGCGTTTATTGCTCAGATTCAACATATGGAGCCGGAAGGGTTGGTTTACCTCGATGAAACTGGCATGAATAGTCAAGACTCGGATTATCCTTATGGTTACTGCCAGGAAGGACAACGCTTCGATGCCCTCAAATCCGGGAAGAGGCAGGRCAGGGTGAGCTATATGGCCGCATGGTGTTATCAACAACTCTTAACTCCCTTTACCTTTGAGGGTTGTTGTAATCGGACAGTGTTTGAGTTGTGGTTGGAGTTTATCTTAATTCCAACATTGAAGCCAGGTCAGACTCTAGTATTGGACAATGCAACGTTTCATAAAGGGGGGCGGCAGGCTGAACTGKTGGAGGCAGCTCMATGCCGTTTACTCTATCTTCGGCCTTATTCGCCAGACCTCAACAAGATAGAGAAATGTTGGTCGTGGTTGAAAGCCCGCATTCGCCATTGCACGTGAGCAGTTTGATTCTCTCTATGATGCCATGGATTCTGTTCTCAAGGCTGCGTCCTAACCTTATTGACTAGTGCTATATTTTTTACGGTTATTACATAGGTTCTTTGATATGCGTTAAATTTGCCATTGTAGTGCTTTACAGAAAATATCCCATTTGCATTGTTGCCTGCTAGTAAAACAGCATCACCATCAAAGCTATATTCATTAATAGAAAGGGTGACAGGTGAACAAGTGAAGTAAGGATATATTCCTCCATCCACCGCAGCATTTGAGCCAAGACGACCCGTTTGTATAACAGCAATTTTTCCCAAAGGTTCGATATTCCACTCACTCATCGATCGCCTCCTTTAATCAATCAGAAAATACACTTACAGCCAGAGAACCCGCCACCTTAGACCCGCCAGCTGAGGGATCCTAGGGTCAAGATATAGACTTTGTGCTTTCCACTCATTCAGCTAATCCATTCCCCCAGCAACTTGTAACACCTGCGGCTCTGGTAGATCCTTTCCCTCTGTCCTGTAGCTTTCGAGTAACAACTCCAAGACCTCCTGGGCGTTAGTCAGTGCCTCCTCGTAGGTGTCCCCGTGGGTAAAATAGCGCTGTATTGGCGTGGCAAACTCCGGCAGTTCCACCAGATAACAACTATCTTCTTCAGACCAGATGATATTGATGCGATATTTAGATGGGATCATTAACCTTGCTCCTTATCTTTAAGTATTTGGAGTGCCGCACCGTTATGGTCGAAAGAGAAGTCACCTTCCCCAACTCCAATTGAAAACCGTGCTTGCGAGTTTCCCAGCACACGGCTCCTGATGTAGATACCCTATTTGTCAGTAGGAAMAGGGCTACGACCCCCCGCTTTGTAACCTCAACTTTAGGAGCTATATACAACCTCGTAGTCTTTAAACTCGCACTCG
>NZ_PKGG01000100.1:0-17466 GCF_046480465.1 Arthrospira sp. PCC 8006 | reverse complement strand
AGACTCTATCCTTACAATCAAACCGTAACCTGTTAGCATATCCCTACCATTACAGTTGGGCGTTGGCTTTTGGTTACATCTCACATCCTCTAGGACTTGCGGTTACACTTATCCCTACTGATATCTCGACCAGATAATCAGAGTCCAGGAGGACTTAAAACGTTCCGTTTATATGGGCATTCCATCTTTAGATTTGTCCTTTCCACCGGGGTACTTTTAAAGGTCTGTATAGGTAGTACTAAGAGCCCCCTATTTTTCCCCTTGCTCTTTTGAGCGCAGCGTATCAACCTATTTCGCTACTTTATAATTACGGTGGTTCAAGCCGGACATTCGGTTTCCCTAATCATGGATGGTTGGCAGTGGTCTCGATTCTGGTGTTGGGTTGCACCTCGGAGCCTTCCGTTCCCCGCTTCAATCCTGGGGTTATGATTCCCAAAACTGGGGGTGGCTAYCGCCGTTACTCTTTACTCCCTGATTTCTCAGTTGGTTCATGAACTTAAGTTCCCTGCCTTGTTTGGATTTTTCCAAACGTCGGGACATATAAACAGTTATGAGGATGGTCAGGAGTGCGCTCCTTATATTCAACCAAGGGGTATAAATCCTCACCAGGCAGTTATTTCGGGCATTGCAGCCCTATTTCATGCCTGAACGTCTCGCACCTCTTTTCTTATTGAAGCTGCTAATCTATTGATGTCTTATGTATTTTGTTTAACAGTTGTGTGTAGTTCAGAATATTTAGCGGATATAGCACCAGACAGGAAAGTTAGGACGTATAATGGAGAGGACGAGATGACTAAGAAGACCAAAAATGCCAGCCCCCTATAGTTACGACCTCAGACAAAAAGTTATTGATGCAATTGAACTAGACGGTATGCCCAAAACAGAAGCCAGTCAAGTTTTCCATGTCAGCCGGAACACCATYAATCTCTGGCTGCAAAGAAAAGAACACACCGGCGACTTCCTCCCTAAACCTAATCGCCCACCTGGTCATAGCCACCAAATTACCGACTGGCACAAATTCAAGGCTTTTGCCCAAGAGCATGGCGACAAAACCTCCGCTCAAATGGCTGAACTTTGGGATGACGACATCTCTCCTCGCACCATATCCAGAGCCTTGAAGAAAATTGGCTTCACCAGAAAAAAAACTTACGGCTACCAAGAAGGTGATCAGCAACAGCGAGAGGCGTTTATTGCTCAGATTCAACATATGGAGCCGGAAGAGTTGGTTTACCTCGATGAAGCTGGCATGAATAGTCAAGACTCGGATTATCCTTATGGTTACTGCGAGGAAGGACAACGCTTCGATGCCCTCAAATCCGGGAAGAGGCAGGGCAGGGTGAGCTATATGGCCGCATGGTGTTATCAACAACTCTTGGCTCCCTTTACCTTTGAGGGTTGTTGTAATCGGACAGTGTTTGAGTTGTGGTTGGAGTTCATCTTAATTCCAACACTGAAGCCAGGTCAGACTCTAGTGCTAGACAATGCAACGTTTCATAAAGGGGGACGGATTCCTGAGCTAGTGGAGGCGGCTCAATGCCGTTTGCTCTATCTACCACCTTATTCGCCAGACCTCAACAAGATAGAGAAATGTTGGTCGTGGTTGAAAGCCCGCATTCGCCATTGCACGTGAGCAGTTTGATTCTCTCGATGATGCCATGGATTCCGTTATAAAAGCTGCGTCCTAACCACCTTGACTAATGCTATAACATCGTGACGCTGTGTCCTGTCGAGCCAAAAGGATGACTAAGACCCCACCGATCCTTGACCCCCACCTGCCTGTGGGGACGTGAACCGAGTGCGTCGCTCTTTTTGTTCAAAAACGCTGACCCATCAACCTTTGTCGGATACCCTCAGCAATTTTCTGACCCAAATATTCTGGGATCAAGCTCTCATTGGGGCCAAGAAGATACAGAATCAGACGAGTGCGACCCCGCCAGACCAGCAAGTTAGCATTGACCACCAACAGGTCTTCCTGCCAGATGGCATACATCACCTTATAGAATAATCCCGGCTGGTTATCTGCTTCAATTAACAAAGCTGGTAGGTGGAACACCGGGTCAACATAAAACTCCGTAGCTACATCCTCTAAACCCGCATCCAGGTTAAACTCGACGGCCAGCATTTCTTCTACCTCAAAATGCCCCGCCAATGCTTCTCTAATCGCACGACAAACGTTATCTGACGTTTTTTCTGTGAGTGCCTTACCACCCCTCGATACCACCAGCTTAATGAATACCAGCATCGGCGGGTAGATTTGTCCATACAAACTAAGATTATGGATGGTTAACCCATAGGCAGCCAGAACTCCAAAAATATCGCTCAACAAAAATGATTGATTGCGATAGGCGAAGTGTAGGGCGCTTCTGCTCCCTTCTGGCTTAATCTCAATCACCGCTTGTGTAGTTTTATAAACATTGTAGGCCAATTTGAGATTTTGCAATTGAATCTCACTGCTAACAAATTGCTCATAAAACTGCGGAAACGCCCGATTGAAGCGCTTTAGAAGTTCTAACGTTGATGATTTTAAACCCGGAGCCATAATTGAGGATCAGGTACGGGAGATATACTATCTAGTAAAGACATCATCTATTACCTTAACCACGCCTGCATGGGTTTTTGGAAAAATTTCTTTAGCGGTTCTGATTCTACCTCAATGTCCAAAACGGCGGAACAAGAGGAATGCTCTATCGAGAACCAATCCTCTTGGTCCCAGGTAACTCGGCAACCAAACTCTCGGAATTCTCGGATTTTTTTCAGCACGGATCGGGACATTGATCTATATGAGCTAGAAGAACTCTGTAATGCTGTCGGTTGGTCCCGTCGCCCTCTCAGGAAGGTCAAAAAGGCTATTCAGCATAGCTTTTTGGTCGTTTCCATGTGGCAAATGCGGGGCAACCAACGACGGCTAATCGGTTTTGCTCGCGCTACTTCCGATCATGCCTTTAATGCTACCCTTTGGGATGTCGTGGTTCACCCAGACTTCCAAAACAAAGGTTTAGGCAAGGCTTTGATGCGTTTTATCATCAAAAAGCTTCGCAGCGATGATATTAGCAATATCACGTTGTTTGCAGACCCCCATGTGGTTGAATTTTATCGAAACCTAGGGTTTATCTCAGATCCCGAAGGGATCAAGGGGATGTTCTGGTATCCAGACTAGCCCATTTTTGACCCCCAAAATGGGCTTCAAGCCTCGCCCTTTTAGGGCGAGTATTGAGAGAATCCTACACCGACTCCCATGGTCAGACGGAACCTAACCCCAGATTTTTTCCTTGAGGAGATAAGCGCCTTAAGAGAATCAGGAGGGGCGGAAAGTTTTTCCCCCCTTTGGTGGGTAAAATCCCGTCGGGTATGGGAAATTTTACCATGAATCTGAACCCCCTTCAAAAGGGTAGGTCAGACAAGCTATAGCACAAAACAGAAAAGTTAGGACGTATAATGGCAAGGATATCTACAGAAGACCCAAAAGGCCAGCCCCCTACAGTTACGACCTTAGACAAAAAGTTATTAATGCAATTGAACTAGACGGTATGCCCAAAACCGAAGCCAGTCAAGTTTTCCATGTCAGCCGGAACACTATCAATCTCTGGCTGCAAAGAAAAGAACACACCGGCGACTTCCTCCCTAAACCTAATCGCCCACCTGGTCATAGCCACCAAATTACCGACTGGCAAAAATTCAAGGCTTTTGCCCAAGAGCATGGCCACAAAACCTCCGCTCAAATGGCTCAACTTTGGGATGACGACATCTCTCCTCGCACCATATCCAGAGCCTTGAAGAAAATTGGCTTCACCAGAAAAAAAAACTTACGGCTACCAAGAACGTGATCAGCAACAGCGAGAGGAGTTTATTGCTCAGATTGAACATATGGAGCCGGAAGGGTTGGTTTACCTCGATGAAGCTGGCATSAATAGTCAAGACTCGGATTATCCTTATGGTTACTGTGAGCAAGGACAACGCTTCGATGTCCTCAAATCCGGGAAGAGGCAGGGCAGGGTGAGCTATATGGCCGCATGGTGTCATCAACAACTCTTAGCCCCCGATCGCTTTGAGGGTTGTTGTAATCGGACAGTGTTTGAGCTGTGGTTGGAGTTCATCTTAATTCCAACACTGAAGCCAGGTCAGACTCTAGTGCTAGACAATGCAACGTTTCATAAAGGGGGACGGATTGCTGAGCTAGTGGAGGCGGCTCAATGCCGTTTGCTCTATCTACCACCTTATTCGCCAGACCTCAACAAGATAGAGAAATGTTGGTCGTGGTTGAAAGCCCGCATTCGCCATTGCACGTGAGCAGTTTGATTCTCTCGATGATGCCATGGATTCCGTTCTCCCAGCTGCGTCCTAACCACCTTGACTAATGCTATACATCTACCCACACCGTCAAAAATGGACGGATTCACAACGACAAACAACGGTTCAAGTGTCGTGATTGTGGACGACAGTTTGTTGAACACCCCCACCCAAAAGGTGATTGACCAAGAAACACGGTCTCTGATTGACCGTTTGCAGCTCGAGAGAATTCCTCTTGCCGGAATAGCACGGGCGGTCCAAGTGTCTGAGCCCTGGCTGCCAAACTACGTCAATCAGAAATATGCCTCTGTGCCCCGCCAAGTCCAGGTGAGGCGCAAAAAAAAGGGGAGGTTAACGATATCAATGTGATGAATTGTGGTCTTTTCGTACCCTGAGGAAACAAACAGTGGATTTGGTTAGCTCTCGACGTAAAAATCCGTGAGATTGTCGGTGTTTACATTGGTGCACGGGATGAAGCCGCAGCCCGGCAATTGTGGGAGTCATTGCCTCCATATCGCCAATGTGCGGTCGCTTATACAGATTTCTGGGGAGCCTATGAGGCTGTTCTACCGAGTAAACGTCATCAAGGGGTTGGGAAGGATACAGGTTTGACCAGCTACATCGAAAGGTTTAACAATACCTTGAGACAACGAGTGTCTCGCTTAGTACCCAAGACCTTGTCCTTTTCCAAGTGTTTGCAGAATCACATTGGTGGCATTTGGTATTTTATCCATCACTACAACGCATCATTACCTCTTTAGTACTACCATGAATACCTCGACCAGATACCCAGAGCCTTAGAGGGGTTAAAACGTTCTGTTTATATGGGCATTCCATCTTTAGATTTTTCCTATCCACCGCGGTACTTTTAAAGGTCTATGTAGGTGCCTCATCCAAACCCCTACTTTTCCCCTTGCCCTTTTGGGCGTAGCGTTTCAACCTATTTCGCTACCTGCTCATTGCGATGGTTCAAGTCAGACATTCAGATTTCCTTAATCATGGATGGTTGGCAGTGGTCGCGTCTTGATAGTAGGTTTGATCTCACGCCTTCCGTTCCCCGCTTTAGTCCTAGAGTTATGAGTTCTCAAACCGGGGGTGGCTATCGCCGTTACCCTCAACGTTTGTTACAAAACTGTTAAGAATTGTAACAACGTATGTTGACCCTGGGTTCCTTGCCTGGTTTTGGTATCAAAATGATACAAAAAGTCGGGACATATAAACAGTTATGAGGTCGCTCAGGGGAGACTCCCTTATATCCAACCAAGGGGCTGGAACCCTCACGCTTGCTGTTATTTCAAGCATTCATTGCAGCTCTATTTGATGCCTAAACGTCTCGCACGGATTACTAGAGCGTACCACAAAGGGAACAAAGTATCTGGGGCGGCGCTCAAGGCTGCCAGGAATGCCACATCCAGAAAGCTGGCTGAGACTTTGTTTAAGGCTCTGTGGGATATGCGATAATCCTACTTTAAAGGTTGGCTTATAAAGGCCCCGCTGATTTGTTGGTCAAGCGGGGCTTTTTACTGTTGAAAGTTAGAGTGTAGGATAGAAAAACAGTTAGAATGGTTAATCAGCTTGTTCCAAGACTTATAGCTAATTTTAGGATTCCGTGACCGAACCAACTTCCACCCCCCCTTTTAAATTCGATCCCGTTGAAGATGCTTTAGCCGACTTGAAAGCCGGACGCTGTATCGTGGTTGTGGACGATGAACACCGGGAAAATGAAGGTGATCTCATCTGTGCGGCTAATTTTGCTACGCCCAACCTGATTAATTTTATGGCGGTGGAAGCCAGAGGATTAATATGTTTAGCCCTAACAGGCGATCGCCTCGACCAACTAGATCTTCCGCTGATGGTGACAAAAAACACCGATAGCAACCAAACCGCCTTCACGGTCAGCATCGACGCTTCCCCCCAAATGGGAGTCAGCACCGGAATTTCCGCCGAAGATCGCGCCCGGACTATTCAAGTGGCGATCCAACCGCAGACTAAACCAGAGGATCTGCGTCGTCCGGGTCATATTTTCCCCCTGCGGGCTAAAGAAGGGGGAGTGCTAGAAAGGGCTGGTCATACAGAAGCAGCCGTAGACCTAGCGCGACTGGCGGGTTTATATCCGGGTGGGGTGATTTGCGAAATTCAAAACCCCGACGGGTCAATGGCGCGACTGCCACAATTGATCGAATATGCTAAAACCCATAATCTCAAGTTGATCAGCATTGCTGACCTAATTAGCTATCGGCTACAGCACGATCGCTTTATTATTCGCGAAGCCGTCGCCAAACTTCCCACCCAATTCGGGGATTTTCTCATTTATGCCTACCGTAACACCCAGGATAATAGCGAGCACGTCGCCCTAGTGAAAGGAGATCCGGCTACATTTGGTGATATTCCCGTCATGGTTAGGGTTCACTCTGAATGTTTAACGGGGGATGCTTTCGGTTCCCTACGCTGCGACTGTAGGATGCAACTACAAACGGCCTTAAAAATGATTAATCATGCTGGGGCTGGGGTGGTAGTTTATCTCAAACAAGAAGGGCGCGGTATTGGTTTAATCAATAAACTTAAAGCCTATTCTCTGCAAGATATGGGGCTTGATACCGTCGAGGCTAACGAACGCCTCGGCTTTCCTCCTGACCTACGCAATTATGGCATGGGGGCGCAAATTCTTAATGATATTGGTGTCCGACAGATCCGCCTAGTCACTAATAATCCTCGTAAAATTGCGGGACTCAAGGGTTATGGTATTGAGATTGTCGATCGCGTCCCATTATTGATTGAGGCGACCGATTATAATTCCGTTTATCTGGCAACCAAGGCACAAAAATTAGGTCATCTTTTACTGCAAACCTATTTGGTCACAGTGGCGGTTAAATGGCATCATTCACCCCAAGCCACCTGGGAAGCCGCAGAGGAAATGGGGGAAACTTTTATCCCTTCTACTATGTCCGTCCTCAAGTCGGCGGCGGAACTTTATTCCTATGGCGATCGCATCGAAAAATTACAGAGTATCGCCCATACTTATGACCTGCTACTTCAGGAAGAAACTCGTCCCGTCGCCGTGGCTTTATTTGGTCAAGCAGACCTAGTTTTTCATCTCGGTCTAGATCAACCATTATTAGCATCACCCGACTGGTATCAATATCCTGACCATCCCTATGTCAATGCTATCCAACAGATACTTGATCATATTGTGGCTTTATCAGATTTGCAACGGTTGGAGTTTCTCATTGCTTCCGGTCATGATCCTTTAACCAGTCTCAAGGGTCAATTAAAACGTCAGGCTTTCCCCTTATCAACCCTTCCCGGTTCCTTATGCGATCGCCTGGAGTTGCAAACAATTTATAGTTTTTCATGGTAAGTAATTCCCTGGTGCTAATTAACTCTAATTCAACATACCTAATGGCATCATAAATTCACCTTAATTACCAATTAACTACCTGGTCTCATCGCCAGGTTTGTTAATTTTTAAAACAAAACCTTGTGCTTGGGCAATATTGAGATATAGTGCCCTCCGTTTTTTGATGGGATTACTATCAAGACCAGTTCCCATAATTAGCCTTACTCAGAGACTTTTGGGAATTGGGGCTTGCCGATTTTACCAATTACATATTAAAATGCTGTTTACTAAAAATCTCAGATTTGGGAGCAAAAAATGAGCAATTTAAACCTGTTTTTGGGCGTGCAAAGTACAGCTGGTCAGACTGTTGAGTGGTCTTTTAGCGTGGCAATTATCATGATTTTGTGCAATGTATTTGCCATTGTTATTGGTTATTATGGCATCTCTAAAGAAAATCGTGGCCAAGGTCCTGCCCTTCCCGTTTCCTTGCCCCGCATTTTTACTGGGTTTGGTTTTCCCGAACTCCTCGCCACCGCCAGCTTAGGTCATCTCATCGGTGCAGGTGTCATCCTCGGCTTGGCTAATGCCGGAGTGCTGTAGCAGCCATAGTCACCCTCAAATAAACAGTAATGGGAGCAAAATGCTCCCTAATTTCCTGATGTGATAGCTAGGGTTAATTAGCCGTTAAGTGTCGGTAAATATTATTAAAATTAACCCTTTCCCAACCTTACTTAACTCAAGGAAAGCGATCGCCTAAACATTCACCGCATCTTCCTGTAGCCTTAATTGCTCAATTAACCCTATTGACTCCCCATGGCTTGTGCAGCAGGGGTGAGGCCATAACTGGTAACTATGGCCAGTGTTAACTGTTAACTGTAGTTGTTACAATAGAACAGGGGGAAAGTGATTAACCCCCCGGTAAAGATAACGTATGCCTTGTGTGTAGTTACAGCAAGGGATTCAAGGGAGGCGTTCATGCAGGCAGGTTGGCGGATAGGATCGATATTTGGTATTCCACTGTATATCGACTCCTCATGGTTTGTCATCGTCGTATTGGTGACATTACTCAATAGTCAGGAATATGTGCAATGGGGAGAACTATTATCCTGGGGCGCAGGTTTAGCAGTGGCGCTGCTGCTGTTTGGTTCTGTTCTTCTCCACGAGTTAGGACACAGCTTGATTGCCAAATCTCAAGGCATTCAGGTCAATTCCATCACCCTATTTTTATTTGGAGGCATTGCTTCCATTGAGAAAGAATCAAAAACACCCGGTCAGGCTTTCCAAGTAGCGATCGCCGGTCCCTTAGTCAGTTTAGCCCTATTTTTTGTACTCACCGCATTAGCCCAAAGTTTACCAGAACCCAACCTAGTGCGAGAAATAGCCCAACGCATCGGGGAAATTAACCTCGTCCTAGCCATATTTAATTTAATACCCGGTTTACCCCTAGACGGTGGACAGGTACTCAAAGCCACAGTTTGGCAGATTACCGGAAGTCGGTTTGCTGGAGTACGTTGGGCAGCCAGAAGCGGACAATTTCTAGGTTGGGGGGCAATTTTCCTAGGTCTATTTGCCCTATTCGCCGCCAGTAACTATAGCGGTCTGTGGATTGCCTTAATTGGTTTGTTCGTTATCCGTAACGCTAGTTCATACTCGCGAATGAGCGATTTGCAGGAAACCTTGCTCAAAATTCAAGCTAGTGATGTGATGAGCCGTGAATTTCGAGTCATTGATGCTGAGATGACCCTGCGACAATTTGCCGATGATTATTTGATTTGTGCCTCGTCCATTCCAGTATTTTTTGCCGCCTCGTCGGGTCGCTATCGGGGATTCGTATCTGTGGACAAGTTGCGAATGATCGAACGTAGTCAATGGGAAACACAGACCTTGAATGATATTGTCACACCCCTAGATCAGTTAATTGCAGTCCCAGAAAAAGCCCTACTGGTGGAAGTAATTAATAAAATGGAATCCCAAGGACTTCCTCGAATCACAGTTTTATCCCCGGCCGGAGCTGTATCAGGCATAATAGATCGTGGGGATGTCGTTAGGGCTGTGGCTAAATATCTAAAAGTTCCTATTCCCGAAGCTAATATTAAACGGATCAAAGAAGATGGTAGTTATCCCCCTGGACTTCCCCTAGATGCGATCGCTAAAACCGCCGCCTCCTACACCGAGAATTGAGGCACAAATTTGGCGATCTGCTCCCATTCAGCCTCAGTTAAGGGTTGGGTGTCTAATTGGATGCCAAAGCGATCGGTAGCCGCCATAATTAAAGCCTCTATGACATCCTGTAATCCCATAGATAACAATGGTGGGGATGCCGGATGAGTCCCAAAGACATGGGATTGTAGATCTGGGTCAGGAGTTAAACGCATAGAGCCATGTTGAAGCACCGCCCGACCTCGACACAGTTGAGCGCTACCAATGAGTTTATAACCCGTCTCTAGGACTAAATCCGCTCCGGTTGCCGTCCCAAAACAGTTAGGATGATGAATATAGCCCCGTCCCGCAGAACCATAATCGAGATTAAATCCTAGCGATCGCCATCCAGTGATTAAAAACTCGCTAATGTATCGGTAAATTTGCGATCGTGACCCAGACAAACCCGAAGTCACCACCGCATAAGTCAGATCCCCTTGATGCAGCACTCCCCGTCCTCCACTAGGGCGGCGCACCAATTCAATAGGCTGATTGTGCCATTGCAAATTCTGCCAAAATTCCGGCCAGCGCCGTTGATGATAACCCAGAGAAATAGCTACAGGTTGCCAAGTATAAAACCGCAATGTCGAGGGATGACACCCCTGTTCATGTTGTGATAGTAACCAGCTATCTATCGCCATTTGTAGCCGCCCCGAAGCCTCAGTCAGAGGAATTAAACGCCAGACAGAATTATCAGTAGACATAACTAGACCCCCTTTGACAGATTGATGCTGTGCCCATCTCAGAGTTACCCTAGAATTGATTGGGTAGTATGTGCAAAAAAAACCCCCTTCGACTTCGCTTAGGGGGATGTTGCAGAAACCCAAATCGTGATTTGGGCATCCCAGTCTATTTGATGGCCTCTCTCATGTCAAGTCACAGGAATGCCAAATTCCTCTATGAGGATATCGTCATTATCATCGGCGATCGTGGCAACAATGGTAATGACTCGTGATATTTCCCCTGGCGTAATGCCAGCTAAAGTGCGGGTAGTCAGAACCACAACTTGATTATTAGTGATGGCAAAATGGGATTCAAACGTCGAAAGCCAATTCATTTCCAGCAGCCTCTTCATCAGCTGCTCCTCATTTTTGACTGGGAATTGCAGAATAGGAGACCACACTGTTAGCGTATCATCTTCCGTTTCTCCCGTCAGTTGTACAAACACTGTGACACTACCATACTGAAATTTCCAGAGATGGCCTGCGTCACTCTGACCAACCATCACTTTCTGGTCTTGGGCTAAACCCGCAATCACGGTTTCAATTTCTTCAGTGTAGCCAATACTAGAGCGATCGTCAATACTGATGTCGTCAGTCATATGTTCAGGCATAGTGTCCAGGTTAGTCTGATTTGTCGATGTCATAGCAAATCTGTTTATTAAGTGTTCTTGAGCCTCTATTTACTCTATTTAACAGTATCACCTGCTAGAGTGTGCTTCTTGTGAGCGATCCAGTATTTACTCACAAAGTGCTGTTCGGTGCTGATTCCTTCAAATCCTACCTGAGAGAGGCGATCGCTCAAGTCATCCGTAATATAATGGCGATAATAAGGCTCATGGAACATCACCGAAAAATTCTCCATCATCTCCTTAAACTCAGGAGAATCAATAGCCTGAATCGAATCACAAATAACAAATACCCCTCCCGGTTGCAGTACCCGATAAGCCTCCTCAATCACCTTCTGACGCGCTACTGGGGGCAGTTCGTGAAACAAAAACACAGAAGTAATACCATGAAAATAGTTATCCTGATAGGGTAAAGCCTCCCCATTGGCTTGGATTAATTGAGGTAGTTCTCCGGGAATTGGCGATAACAATTGATTAGCCTTGCGTAAATAAGCCGCCGACAAATCTACCCCGTATAAACTAGCCTTGGGAAAAGTAGCTCGGATAAACTTTAAAGTGCGCCCCGTACCACAAGCCACATCTAGCACCCGTAATCCCCTAGCCGAAACACCCTCAAAAGCCTGTAAACCAGCTTTTAGAGGCCCTAATACCCGCCGCCTCATCGCATCTGCGCCACCATTAAACAGGATATCAACTCCCAGATCATACAAATTCGCCGACCAATCACTCAAATAGCCATCAGTCTGATGATGGAAATTCTGGAGGTAGTAACGAGGATAGCCCTCCGTATCAATTTCCGGCGAAAATTCTTGATATCGCTTCTGATTAGCGCGTTCTTGCATTTGCAGCATATCCCACCATAACAGGGGATAGTAGCGCAATATATCTTCTATGGGGGTATCAAACAAAATCGAGGTAGGATACAACCCTGTTTGCGCTTCCTGCCAATCGGTTTGATATATTTGCTCCAACGATGCCCGAATTTGGTTAATCACCTCTGGTTTCAGAGGTTGAGGTTTACGCTCTGGGGTCGGTGGTGCTACCATCTCCAGCACTTGATTGCTCAAAGTTTTATGAGCCAAACTTAAAACGCTCTTGCTGTACTGAAACGCCTGATAAGTTAATTGAGTTAAGGGATCTGACATGACCAGTGAAAAATCTCGAAATGTTAAGAATTGTAATTGATTTTAACAATTTTATCGAATCGGGGGGGTTAAACAAAAAATCACCCCCAGAGGGGGGTGACTGGCTAAGTCTCAGAATAGAAGTTCTGAAGATTAGCAATCGTAGTAGAGAGAAAACTCAAACGGGTGAGGACGTAACCGCATGGGGTTAACCTCATTATCGAGTTTGTAGGAAATCCAGTTAGTAACAAAGTCTTCCGTAAACACCCCACAATCGGTGAGGAAGGCATGATCATTTTCCAGAGCTTCCAGAGCCAATTCCAAAGAACCAGGAGTTGAAGGAATCTTGCGGAGTTCTTCAGGAGTAAGATCATAGATATCCACATCCAGAGGTTCGCCGGGGTCAATTTCGTTCTTAATGCCATCAATACCCGCACAGAGCATAGCTGCAAAGGCGAGGTAGGGGTTAGCAGTAGCATCAGGACAGCGGAACTCAAAACGCTTGGCTTTAGGGCTATCTCCAGCCAGAGGAATCCGAACCGAAGCCGAGCGGTTTCCTTGGGAATAAGCCAAGTTAACCGGAGCTTCAAAACCAGGAACCAGACGCTTATAGGAGTTAGTGGTTGGGTTAGTCAGAGCCAACAAAGCCGGAGCGTGTTTGAGAATACCACCGATATAGTGCAAAGCCATTTGGCTCAATCCAGCATAGCCATCTCCTGCAAACAAAGGCTGACCATCTTTCCAGAGTGACTGGTGAGTGTGCATACCAGAACCATTATCGTTAAAAACTGGTTTAGGCATGAAGGTGACGGTTTTGCCGTACTTTTTAGCAACGTTCTTGATGACATATTTGTAAACCATCAAGTTATCAGCAGCTTCTACCAGGGTTCCGAACTTAATACCCAGTTCATTTTGTCCGCCTGTGGCTACTTCGTGGTGATGCTTTTCAATGGGAACCCCACACTGAGCCATGGTTAGCAGCATCTCAGTCCGCAAGTCTTGCATAGTATCTGTGGGGGACACAGGGAAGTAACCCTCTTTATAACGGGGTTTATAGCCTAAGTTACCTCCTGGTTCTTCCCGACCAGAATTCCAACGGCCCTCAATGGAGTCTAAAAAGTAGTAACCAGAGTGTTGATTTTGGTCAAAGCGGACATCATCAAACACAAAAAACTCAGCTTCTGGACCTAAAAAGGCTGTATCGGCAATACCTGTTTCCTTCAAATAGTTAACCGCTTTTTGAGCAATCACCCTGGGACAGCGACTATACCATTCCCCCGTCCGAGGCTCTTTGATGCTACAAATCACGCTCAGGGTCGGTTCCGCCATGAAGGGGTCAAACCAGGCTGTTGTCGGGTCTAGCACCATCATCATATCGGATTCGTTGATGGCTTTCCAACCCCGAATACTGGAACCGTCAAAAGCCACCCCATCGGTAAAGGAAGTTTCATCAATCTGATCGTAGTATACGGTCAAATGCTGCCAGGTTCCTGGCATATCGATAAATTTCAGGTCGATAACTTTAATATCTTGGTCTTGAATCATACTCAAGACTTCTTGGGCTGTCGTGGGCATATATCTCTCCTTAGAATTTCCACTATTTGAGGAGCTTACCAGATTTTCTGACCAAGCACATCTGGCTGATCATAGTGACTTCAATTGATTAAGTTTTGTATTGAGTGCTACACTATGACGCAACCTGGATCAAAATAATTGAAAGATAAAGATATCATAGGGAGATCGACTTGATGCGGGACGCAGTAACGAGCCTGATTAAAAATTACGACATTACCGGGCGGTACTTAGACCGAGATGCCATTGATAGCTTAAAATCCTACTTTGTCACCGGCACGGCACGGGTTCAAGCGGCAGCAACTATCACTGCTAATGCGGCAGAGTTGGTTAAGCAGGCTGCTTCTCAATTGTTTGGCGACCTACCTGAGCTAATTCGCCCGGGTGGAAATGCCTATACAACCCGTCGGTATGCAGCCTGTCTGCGGGACATGGATTATTATCTGCGCTATGCAACTTATGCTTTGGTAGCAGGGGATACAGATGTTCTGGACGAGCGTGTGCTGCAAGGCTTGCGCGAAACTTATAATTCTCTTGGGGTTCCCATTGGTCCAACTGTTGTTGGTATCGGTATCCTGAAAGACTTGGCGACTGAGAAGGTTCAAGCTGCGGGTATTGAAGTGGGCGCATATTTGGAACAGCCCTTTGACCATTTGATTAGTGAATTAAGCGAAACTGACGTTTAACATCATTTTCCAGATTGGGAAAATTTAAGATAAAAAGGGGCGACATTAATAGTATATGTTCGCCTCTTGTTTTTTCGGGGAAAATTAAACGGTGACAAAAAGACCAATTGCTATTGATTTATTTGCGGGCTGTGGTGGAATGTCTCTAGGCTTGGAGGCGGCGGGGTTTGATGTGGCTGTGGCGGTAGAGTTTGATGCTGTTCATTGTTTGGTACATCATTTTAACTTTCCCTACTGTCATACGATATGCGGAGATATATCACAAGTTAAAAGCGCGGAAATTCTGGATCAATTACAATTAAAATATGGACATACGGAAGTTGACTTAATTGCAGGGGGGCCTCCCTGTCAGGGATTTTCCCATATAGGTAAACGTCAACTTGATGACCCTAGAAATTCGCTGGTTTTTGAATATCTCAGAATGATTGCGGAAATTCAGCCTAAATACTTTATTTTTGAAAATGTACCGGGTATCGCTACTGGCAAACATAAACGTTTTTTAGATGAAATAATTACTGAATTTGAAGGGATTGGCTATCAGGTTAAAAAGCCGATTAAAATTCTTGATGCTAGTGAATACGGGGCTCCTCAAAAACGAAAAAGACTAATATTAATCGGCAGTCGATTCGATGTGAAGATGGCTGAATATCCTGCCACAAATAACTCGGAAATTGTCACGGTCTATCAGGCAATATCTGACCTAGAAAAAATAGATTATTTTACTAATTATGATCCAGGAATTGCTCCGGCTTTCCTAGAATATGAAGGCGATCGCAAAAAATATTCATTGGTGCCCAGTGATAGTTTTTCGCTCTGCCATAAACGTAGTATTGAACCTACTGTTTATGGTCATGTTGGGTCGGTTCACACTCCCCTGTCGATCGCTAGATTTGCTAAGACTCCACCGGGTACGATTGAACCGAAAAGCCGATTTTTTAAACTCTCACCTACGGGGTTATGTAATACTCTGAGAGCGGGTACTAATAGCGATAAAGGAGCCTATACAGCACCCCGACCTATTCACTACTCTATCCCTCGATGTATCACTATTAGGGAGGCGGCTAGACTTCACACTTTCCCGGATTGGTTTCAATTTCATCGCACTATATGGCATGGATTTCGGGAAATTGGAAATGCGGTGATTCCGATTCTGGCTAAACAGCTTGGCGGGTCGGTAATTGATGCCCTGGGGATAGATGTTAATGATTTAAAATCAACAACTTTGGCACAAGTGCAGAGAAATTTGTTATCATATAATATCTCTCAGGCATCTACTTATTGGGGAATCCCTGACTATGTGATACCTAAGAGAAAACGATTAAGATAAAATAATTTATTATTGCCAACAAGAGTTAATCTAAAAAGTATTGATTATATGAAACAACGTCTTGATACATTGCTAGTCGATCGCCATTTGTCAGAGTCACGACAACAAGCCCAACGTTTGATTAGGGCGGGGGAGGTAATGGTAAATCGCCAAGTAGTTGATAAACCAGGTACGGAAGTAGATATTTCGGCGACTATAGATGTGAAAGTGCGATCGCCTTATGTATCTCGTGGGGGGGAAAAACTAGCCGAAGCTCTGGATAAATTCGCGATTAATGTTACTGATAGAATCTGTATTGATGGCGGTATTTCGACGGGTGGATTTACGGACTGTCTGCTACAACGTGGGGCTAAACAGGTTTATGGTATTGACGTAGGTTACGGACAGGTAGATTGGCGACTTCGCAATGACAGCCGGGTGATTTTACGGGAACGCACCAACTTCCGCTATCTGACTCGGGAGCAATTATATCACCAAGAGGATTATACTAAAAACAGTTTTGCTGATTTGGGGGTGGTGGATGTATCTTTCATCTCCCTAACCAAGATTCTACCCGCCCTGTGGGAACTACTACAACCTCCACGAGAGGTGGTATTGTTGGTTAAACCTCAATTTGAGGTGGGGAAGGGTCGGGTTGGTAAAAAAGGGGTGGTGCGATCGCCGCTTGATCAAGCCGAGGCAATTTTGGGGGTCGGGTCGAAGGCTGAAAGTATAGGATGGAAGTATAGGGGGTTAACAGCATCGCCGATTCAGGGTCCGGCTGGTAATATTGAATATCTGTTATGGTTATCTGATGAAGGTGAAGCTATCCCCAGTTTAGATGCGATCGCCAAAATGACTGAATTCACTCAAATTCAATTCAAAAATGATCAAGGAAAAAACTAGATTATCCCAACGTTCAAAACCACCGATTTCACCCATCAAGCGAGGTGCGAGATATCTGATCTGTGCTTTGGCTTATGTGACCTGCGGGGTGATTTTAGTGGCGATCGCTATTTCAATTAAAGTCACCGCCCTCCAGTTAGCCCATAGATTTGTTTATCCGATTTTTGTGTTTGGTGACTTATTAAGAGGGCTAGAAATTATCGAGTTATTAAATTTACTGGTTTTTGCCATACTGGGGATGGGATTGGGATTAGCAACGGGTTTGCTTCCCACCAGAGACAGTCGCCAAATCAGCACCATATTTTTAATCATTTTAGTCCCAGTGATTTTAGCCATTCCCCAATATATTAAATACGATCTATGGATTCAAGACATCTCCAAGCAAGACCAAATTAGTAACAGTCAAGCCATGACCATTGCTGACTCATTTTTAGAACGTCGCATTGGACATCAGGGAGTGTTTGGCTTTTATTTATATACAGGTCAATTTCCGATGATTCCCACCAGACAGTCACAAATGCAGGATTTAGATAGACTGGAAAAACAAGTTAACTCAAAATTTGTCAAAGTCAGCGGTATTCCCCCAACCATAGTTAATTGGTTAATGGGAATTTGCTTCTGGGGAATCAGATTATTTTATTTCTCGGTGGCGGCGATAACCGCTACGGCACATTTTCGGGAAGGTCTCAAAATTGTTGGGA
>NZ_PKGG01000619.1:0-333 GCF_046480465.1 Arthrospira sp. PCC 8006 | reverse complement strand
GGCATGGGAAAATCGACCCGGCTCAAGCTGATCATGGGCTTTCTGCCGGCGGCTTCAGGGCAGGTGCGCTACCGTGGCGCCGACATCACCCGCGAGCCGCCGCACCGGCGCGCCGTAATGGGGCTGGGCTACGTGCCGCAGGGGCGCGGGATACTGCCGCAGCTTTCGGTGCGCGACAACCTGCGCTTTGCCTGGCAGGACCACGGCGGGCTGGACGAGGCCGCGACGCTGGAGCGCGTGCTGGAGGATTTTCCCCGCCTGCGCCGGCTGATCGAGCGCGACGGCGGTGCGCTTTCGGGCGGCGAGCAGCAGTTGCTGGCGCTGGCACGCTGC
>NZ_PKGG01000429.1:0-1774 GCF_046480465.1 Arthrospira sp. PCC 8006 | reverse complement strand
GAGTATTTATCCGGCTAGTCCGAATCAATTGGTGATGGTGGTTGATGGCAATGGGGGATGTTATGTTCTACCAGAATATCACGTCAGAGTAGAGCGATCGCATTTTCCAACTCTCCCAAACGCGCTAACTCTAGTTCAATATCCGTCGCTAACTCCTGTAACTCACTCGGACTAACCTCCCTCATAAACACATTCCCCCGTTTGCAATACCCGATCGCCAAAATGTGGTTCTAAATCCTCCAAAGGCTTCAAATCCACCCATCGCCGCGTTAAATCATTCGCCTCCGCCAACGCCAAAAAATAATCTTTTTTTCTCAACCCTTCCACCGCCAAATCAATATCCGAAGTTTCGCTAAAACCTCCCCTCACCAACGACCCGAATAAGATAACCCGCCTCACTCCAAACTTACTCACCAGCATTTCTACAATTGTATCTACATCCGATCGCGCCTGGTTTGCTAATTTTTGATTTTGCGCCGCTTGCTGGGCTCTTCGTTTTTTCCAATAGGCTAGGCGATCGCTATTCACAAATTCCTGATTCATCATCTTTCCCCCACAATTATACCCTCATATCCTTAATTTACGGAAACCAATTTTCATCTAACACCTCCTCTAAGTTGGCGATCGGAGTCGAGGGAAAATCGCTCACCGATAAACCCGAAATATCAGAAACCAACTCTCGCGCATCTTCGTAGATATCAACTAATTCCTGGGATAGGTAATTTTGGAGGCTGGGACTATCCTTTAAATGTCGCTTAATCTGTTTACGGAAATTACGGATTTCTCGCCGCCAGTGATTTTGATTGTTTTCTTTTTCAGAATGCCAATATTTGAGTTTGAGTAAATGCTCAAATAAAAGAGTCAACAGACTGGCCAACTTTCTTTTATCCCTTTTACTCAAGTCTAGCACCTCTTCGATTAGGTTCTCTAAATCCACCGCCTCAAAATCACCTTTTTTGAGGTGTTTAACCGTTTCCAGAACCCAGAGATGATAATCCGTATCATATAGACTTTTGAGTGATTCGCTTAACTGTTGCATCGTTAAGTTATGCCTCCATTATATCAGCCTTTAATTACTACTTACTCACCGGAGGAAACCAATTTTCATCTAACACCTCCTCTAAGTTGGCGATCGCCTTTTCCGGGAAAGTATCTAGGGGGAGTTCCGTTTTAGCCACCACAATTTTTAAGGCATCTTCGTAACAATCATCAAAGATTTCTGATAGGTAATTTTTTAGGCTAGGACTATCCATTAGTATCCCTCTGATTTCCATCAGAAAATTGGCAATTTCTCCCAGCCAATAGCCTCGATTTCTTTCCGTTTCAGCCTCCCAGTATTGCCACATTAGCAAATGCTCAAATGACAGCCTTAAAAGATTCCTTAACTCTCTTTTATCCATCGCAGCCAAGCCTAGAACTTCCGCGATTAAGTTCTCCAAATCCAGAGCCTCAAAATCGCCTGTTTCTAGGTGTTTAACCGTTGCCATAACCCAAAGATGATAGTCCCTATCATATAAGCTCGCTTCGTGACTGATTTGATTCATCAGTAGCCAGATATTAACTAATCTTGAACCGCTGGCTGTGTATCAGCTTTTAACTGTTTTAAGAGGTTTTGATAATCCTCAACATCGGGATATAAATTAACTAACTTTTCCAAAGGTGCGATCGCCTCTTCCAGTTGATTTTGTTCCAAGCGAACCATCACCAACCCTTCCAAAGCTGTTTGATTTTCCGGTTCCCGCTGCAAAACAGACTGATAACCACGTTCTTGGCG
>NZ_PKGG01000151.1:0-12896 GCF_046480465.1 Arthrospira sp. PCC 8006 | reverse complement strand
TAATGTGTAGATAGGTGATGTTTTGGGATATGGCAGATAAGGAACTACCTGGTCAAGAAATCCGGCAAAGTTGCTGAACCTTTTTAAGATTGCCAGATATTCACTAGGTGAGAGTCCATGTGTATCCTTGGTTTTTACGCTGTCTTTGTCAATCTGGTAAATAGCGGTATTTTGGTCTACTAATGTATTTTGGTTTTTACGCATCTGTCAGTTATTTTCAACTCATTGACAAAATCATTTTTAAAAAATACGATTGAGTTATTGAGTTGGAAATCACTGTTTTTGATATTTTTGGTTGTTTATGATTATTATTTTTAACCTAATTAATACTTATAAATAAATCAGAAATATCTAAGCCCAAAAAATAAAAGAATTATTGACTTTATACCATAATTGTGAAATGTTTAAATTATCGCCACATACAACTCAAACAAAAGACCACTATTTTTTTATATAGTGGTCAATTCTCTTTGTCTACTTTTTGGCGGTTTATTTTTTCTGACTCTTACTGCCAGGTGACTTAACAGGAGCATTAGCAGGAAGATCACCCTGTACTTGGTTTGGTGCTTCACTTCTCTCAACAGTTAATTCACCCAGGTTAGCTAGGGCCAGCCCATCGCTGCTAGGAATTCTGAACATACTGTTATAGGTTCTTAATGATGCTGGCTTGATAGTAAAATAGTGAGCAAATACATATAACAAGCCACTAACAGAAACGATAGGAGGTGCTTTAATACTGATAAATCTCAGTATTTTTTCGCCTACCCGTGTTTGGGTGTATTTACGCCAATAGCCAGGATTAACCGGGGCCTCAACAAAGAAACGAGTGTATTCAGCCTTCTTGTATGCTCTTACCCGACTGCCTTTTATGATATTACGTCTGTTAGTATTAGGCGTGGAAGTATTCCTAACAGGTGGTGTCCAAATGGTTAAGTTCCTGACGGCCGTTGGTTCATTAGATACTGACCCTCCACTTAAAACGTGGAGTCAAAGCATAGGCATAGGTACGCCTATTTTTGAAGTTGCATCTACTGGAACTTCAACTACTAGACTACGACCTAAATGTGAGCCTTTGGCTGTGGCTAACTTTTCTACCCAGTCTTCTTTGTCTCTGTTAAATGCGTCGCTTAAAGGCATAATAACTCTCTTGTTCTACATGATTTAAGTCAGGGTAGGTAAAACGATGATATTAGTGCCTACCCGATATCTATTAATCAACAAATAGCTCTGTAGCTATTACATCAATACTGCCGTCAGTAGGGTCTAAAACATCGTCTGTTGGAATTGACAATGAAACAGTTACGAGACCTGTAGCCATATTTCGGGTATAAGCAGTGACTACGGTTGCACCATCAGGATTATTACTTGCAGTCGATTGCATTCGTTGGGTTGGCTCAATAATTTCAAGTAATTGGTTTTCCAGTGTCGCAGCACCTAGCGTTTTCTTAGTAGCTATAATCTCACCTTGATTTTATTCAATACCTAGACTATAGCAGTGTATTTGCTGATTGTGGCTGCTATGGTTCTTTCAACAGAAGCTACATATATGTAGCAGCTTTTGAGTTAAACGCGACGGTACGCTACCAATACCAACATTACGCTAACTACCAGTTTAACCATGTCTAAGTATGTTCGTAATCTCTTTCATCGTGGATGATAGTTAGTGACTGATATGACTGAATGATTAGGTTGTAGTTGGGGGTTGATTTCCAGTTTTTAACTCTAACGATGTCCTCGTAGCTTTCCGTATGGCATTATCAACCCAACTAGGTTTTCTCTGGAAATGTAGAGGAATTTTGACTTGGGTTTTTCTAGGGTCTTGATACATCGCCAAGGCACTACTTTCACCTAAGTCGATTTTAGCTTGTTCAAATTTATCAATTAATTCCCAGTTAAGTATTTTCACTTCACTGATATACATTTTGCTCTCTTTGATTCTTTTCGCATTTTCCCTACCGCCAAAACCTTTCCTTTCCTCGAAGGTAATAGGATACACGATTTTAGCGTCAGTTAAATCAACTAATTGTTGACAGATATTTTCTGCCTCATTCTTACTAAATTCATTAATAAAAAACGCAAACTTTCTACCATTATTTATAGTGCAATTAACTTTAATATTTTCTTTAGTAAATGCTGACTGGGTTGAGTAAATATCCTTTGTAACCTATCCCATGTAATTTTATCCCTACTAACCGACGGTAACTCTATTTGAGTTTTTTGCAGTGTTGACCGCCTATTTTTAGTCCAATATGGAGGTTTTTCGTAGTTGTACAAAACCAAAGTTAACTGTATTTTAAGATTAGCTGACGTACTGATTTCCGGAAAATCACCTGACCCTACAAATTGCCCTATATCTCTATTTCCTAGTATTTCAGTTTGAGCCCAAGCATTAGTTACGTTTTCCGGTAAATTACGCAGGCTTGACACTAGTCTAAATCTTTATCCATTGTTTTTTATAACCGCGTTAACTAATTGTTGTTGTCTATTTTCTGCTATTCTTTGTAATGCCATATATTCATCTAAACCTTGAGCGACTAACACAATAGCCTCTTTACAGTTCTCGCTAAACTCATCCCCGAATTCCTCGGAACTGTCTTGGTTCCAAATAGTGTTAATATTTCCGTCATAGCTTTCTGGTAATTTCTCCCTAGCTTCCCTTCTCTGTTTACCGAAACTCCATTCTTCACCTTTTTCGTCACCCCACTTTTCAATCGTTCCTTTACCAGCAGTAACCATTGAAACAATAGCCGTTGCAAGTGTTGAAGGACTTTTATCTAAAAACATTTTAACAACCCGTCTACCGTGTTTAAATAACGTCCATGCTATTGCTTTCATAGCCATGTTAAATGACTGTTTAACGTATGAACCGACAGCTGTAGATACTTCCATAAGCATTTCATGCCCCTTGCTTAATGCTACATGCATAGCGGCCGCTTTATTGAGAAATGCAAGACCTGCTACTGGTAAAACACCACATACTAATTTCCCAGCCATATTACCTAAAAACCCAGCCGTGGTGGTTATAAATTGTCCGGCAATATTTTGGATGTTTCTATCAATATCACTATCGCTAATATTCCAATTAAAATTCCAAAAGCTGTCCCAATTAGAGGTAATAAATGTCGCTACTTTCTCAAAGCTAAAGTTAGATAAAAACTTAGTAATTCCTTCCCATAGCCAACCTCCAAAACTTTTGCCCCATTCAACAACTTTACCAGTAACTTTTGCCCATAATGTGCCAAACCAACCCATCTCTTGAGTAGATGTTCTCTGGGCTAAATTAACTTGTCTAACGCCATTCCTACCTATACTGCTACGGGTTTGACGGCTAGACAAGCTACGAGTACTCCTTAGCATTCTTGCACTTCTTGCAACCATTACAAAGTCCCTCTTAGTGGGTTATCGCCGTCAATCAATTCGGTTTCTATCTTGATATCAGGAAAGTCTTTTTTCAATAATTCTTGTACTTTCTTGGTTTCCTGTTCTCTGATATCGTCTTGTTTTTTCATTGAATCATATAACCGCGTTAAATCGGCTAATATGTCTTTGGCTGGGTCATTACTGTTCACCTGTAAAGTACCTTGAGCACGTAAGCAAATATTTCTTTAATTTGATTTAATGTTGTTTGTCATGTTTCTTTCGCATCCTTCTGGTTGGTAATCTTAACCTTGCTTTTATTGGGTTCTAGTAGTTCCTCAAAATTATCAGCTTCTGGAGTAAAGGCTGTTTTAATTTTTGCGTATTTTTTCTCAGTAGCAAATTCTAAATAATCAATTATTTTAGATACTTAACTACCAGCTTTAAAGGCTGCCGCGTGAGCCAAACCTGCTTCATRTAACGCCGTTAAAACAGCGTTTTTTGTAACCTGATGAGAGATAGAAATTTCCATGACCATACCAAATATTTCAGCAATTTATTCAGCTAAGTTAGGTAATTTTATTTCGGCTTTTTCTTCTGCTTTTATCATTAGATTGACATCATCAATCTCTACTTTAACTTCAAATTCACCCCATCTTTCATCATCGATGTCAAATCTGTACATTAGCCATTCTGGCAATGTGTTTATTCGTTTAAGAAACAAGATGTGTTACAAGGTTCTATAGACTTACAGATATTTTATGGGAACCTAGCAACAGAAAACGGGTTAAATGTAGGTATCATAAAACTCCCTTATTATGGGGGAATCTATACCGAAAATTTATTAATCGAATTGATTACCAATCAGACATAAGGATTAGCTATAGATTCACATTCTGTATGAAAAGCTAGATGTTTAAATCAATTGCACAATAAGGATTAAATTAATATTTTTGGTATGGCAGAATACCAACTTTATACCTTACCCAAAACACCATCATTAACTCAACCCAAAAATTTTGGTATTTCCGTAGGTAATACCCCTACACTTATCCGCGCCACCAATACTTACAGATATCGCTTACACCTACAGAACACGGCGTTGGGGTTTGGTTTAGTCATGGACACATCAGCAATTGCATACCAGGTCAATGTTTATGGCTACCGCCTAACACTGCATGGGATGACGAGTTAAAATCTACTGCTAGTATCTACGGGATAACAGAGGATAGTGTTTCGCAGATTGTCGGGTTAGAACAGACAATCACTTACTAACCGGCTACAATGGAATTATTTAGGAGGTAGGTGATTATGAGTTTTTCAGTTTATAGTAGCGCTCTAAATTTAGACACTCTCAATATTACTGCTAAGATACCGGGTACTCCCGTTACAACCGCTATTAGTTTAACGGCTAATACAGTTGCCGAATTAGTGGCAGTAAATGCTAACACAAACGGGCGTAATGTATTTATCAAAAATCGGTCTAATGTACCCGTTCATTTAATCTTAGACCCCACAAAAAATACTGTAGCTAATGCCGCATTTTCTGTGAAGCCGGGTGATACTGTTATGCTCACTATTGGCGCTAGTAAACTACAAGCTATTGCCGAATCAGTTGCTGATATTTCAGTGACCTTGGTTGAGCTGGTCACTGTAGATTAAATAGTTGGGGGATAATCCCCCTTTTTTAGGAATCTTTATTATGACTAATTTCAACATTTACTCTAGTAAATTTGGGCAATCAACCGATGACTTGCCAGAAGGTGAAGTTAATCTGTATTTAACTAATGAACGGATACAAGCAGTTATTGACTCAAATACTAATTTCGCGCCATCCGGTCACGGTCATATATGGGGCGACATCAGTAGTGCGCCTGCTACCGCAACAAGGTGGCCTACTTGGTCTGAAGTTACAAGTAAACCGACAACGTTTACTCCATCAGAGCATACACATTCAAACATTACATTAACCGCAGGAGATGGTTTATCAGGAGGAGGAACATTAGCAGCTAATAGAACAATTAATGTAGATTCAACTGTAGTAAGAACTACAGGAAATCAAACTTTAACAGGAATTAAAACATTTAACATAACAAATAATCCAGTAACTTTTGCAACTAATGAAAGTTTTCTTGATGGAAATATGCTTATTGATTTTAATGTTTGGAGGGGGTTTAATATACGCCGGATAGGCCCTACTGCTAGTTCGGCTTTAGTACTAAATAGTAGAGTTGGAAGTAATAGCTGTGCGTTTTCTCATCAGGGGAATTATTCTATGCAATGAGAAGCAGGTGATAATCCTAGAGTATTTATATATCATGGTATTAATTTTCATCAAAGCGGTGTTTGGCGAGGTGCTCCTGACAATAGATATTCAATACAATTATATAACGGGCAGACATATTTTATAAAGAGCTCAACTCTTTGATCATCTGGAGTACATACTAGATTTAGAGTAGGAGGCACAAATGTATCTTTTATTAACGAGAGTGGAGATCATGTTAAAGGCGCTTATTATATTAGGTTTAAAACAGTTTTTAATGAGAGTATTAATAAGCTTGAATTTACTTAAAAAAAATTAAATGTAATTAAATTTAAATATAATGAGTTAGCAGCAATGGATTTTCTACACAATAAACTAAAATATGTTTAATCGCACAAGAAGTTCAAGAGCACTAACCGGATGCAGTTGAAGTGGTTAAAAACGACCACACAAATGAGCCTGAACTCGATAATAAATGATAGATTATCTAACTATTAGTTATTATCAATTAGTTCGATTATTAGTAGCAGGGATTCAAGAATTATCTCAAAAATTAGACCCACTAGGTAAACCCATAGCATCTACAAATGGTAATATCAGTAATTTACCGACAAGCCCTACAGGTTTAAGTGTAGGTGATTTATGGTGTGACACGGATAACGATAATGTAATCAAACAGGTGATATAATGTCTAACAAATATGATATATCTGAAACTAATTGGTTTTTAGCTTACAACCAATACTTTATCAAAGAGGATGATACAGCACACGGAAGTAAACGATTGCCAGATATATCAGGTAGCAAATTTGTGAGGATATTATTTGATGCAGACCAGGTTTCTATTTATTGGAAAATGGCAGGATGGTTAAAATTTTACACATACAATGGTGTTAAGCAGAATATGATGGTTAAACGTGAAACTATTTGGCTAAATGAATATCAAATAATTGAATCACCACTATATAGGAATTTTTACGCAATATTTGAACCCTGGGAGAGGATTAAATGGTTTACCCTTTATTTTGGGAGATTAATGCAATGAGTATAATAATACTAGAGGTTGCATTAGTGGTAATTGTTATTATTTATTTTGGCATTTATTCATTGATAGGCAATAAAATAATTGAGTCTAAACTAGATTTAAACAATAAAAAGTTAGACATATTGTTTGAGTTTTTGAAAAATTAGTTAGATCAGATAGTTGGTAAAAAACAGTTAGAAGATAAAAAGCAATCACCCCATCTCCCAATCAACAGAGATGATATTGATGATGATGGTTGGCGTAAGCCCTAACACCTAACAGCTACCCCAATAACTTAAATGGCCCCCTATGGTTTCTGACTGTAGGGGGTGTCTGCATATTTTTTTACTCTCATTATGAGAACTCATTATGAGAATTAGATTATATGAATGCTCACCCTATTATGTCCACATAATACCCAGAACTAAGTTACCCCCAACAGATAGCTTTACCTACAACCTACGGCTAAGATTTGGGGGGTGAACTGATTATGTTGGTATCGGTTTCCGCACGGGGTGATTGCCAATAAAGGTTGGAGACTTGCTGAGAATTATGTGGGTATCGACCCATCCCGGTAATCTCCCCCAGTTGAAAAGTTTTTTAGGGGTATCGGGTTGGTTCCGGTAGATGATAGTTCAGGTTTTGCGATCGCACATAGGTTTACCTATAGGTCTAGTCCATAGAAAGACAGCCTAATATCTTTGTACATTGATAAATTAATAAGTCCCTTTCTATGGCTACCTACGGCTATCATGTTGACTTTGAAACATACCTCCCCCCCAACCAGAACAAGCACTCTTAGGGAAGCGACCGATGTGATAGCAGTCAATGGTGAGGAACGAACCGATAGGCTTGCCATTGACTGCTATCACAAGGGAGTTACCCTATCGGTGTTTGGTTGGGGGGTGGTATGAGTGTTTGACAGATTAATTAAGTTGTGCTTGTTGACTGAGTAATCATCCTATTGACAGAATTATTTTCCTGTGCTAGGACTAGATTGTGAGTAATATCTGAGTAATTAGGTACGACTATCGGGTTGAGTGTTTCCCGGTTATCGCCGTTAGGATAAGGGTTCAACTGAAATGGAGCTAAGCGGACTCGAACCGCTGACCCCTGCAATGCCATTGCAGTGCTCTACCAACTGAGCTATAACCCCAAAGACATCTTTTAATGTATCACAGGATGATTGGTTAAGTCAATGATTTTGGCAAAAATTTTTTGATATCCTCTAGGCGCTAAAGGGAGGAAAATCGATCGCCCCCCACTGGTAATGGTCGCCCCACGGGGTCTAAAGGTGGGACTGTAGACGATCGCACCAGATCACATATAGGAGTAAGCATGATGAGACATTTGGGTAAGGTGGTCGATACACGAACCCATGAGAAAATAAACCACAACCATAGCGACGGCGGAAATAGCCACTAATATACCGGCCAGGACAAAGGAAGACTCTCGATATCGAGCCGCTTGCTGCATCAGATGTACAGACCAGGCTACCAGAGCTATATCAATTATTAGAATAGAAATCAGCATAAGTTACGTTTTGTAACATTTCTTCCATTCTAACAGGAGTTTCGTAACTGAGCCGGTAATGCGGAAAATTTAATCTTTTGTTTAGGTAAAACTCCCGTGGGGAAACCATTAGACGTGGGGGAGTGCGTGGGGACGGACGGGAATATGGCGAGTGGCGAGATAGGATTTGATTTCAGCGACGCTTAACTGTCCGTAATGTAACAGAGAAGCCAATAAAGCCGCCTCCGCGCGTCCCTCGGTTAAGGCTTCGTAGATATGCTGAGAGGTTCCCGCGCCCCCAGAGGCAATCACGGGAATTTCGACACTTTCAGCGATAGTCCGGGTTAATTCCAGGTCATAGCCTGCTTGTGTGCCGTCTGCGTCCATACTGGTCACCAGAAGTTCTCCCGCGCCTCGTTGCGCCAATTCTTTCGCCCAAGCGATCGCATCAAGTCCGGTATTTTCGCGACCACCACGGACAAAAACATCCCAACCGGGATTATTTGGGTCAGTGCGCCGACGGGCATCAATAGCGACTACAATACACTGAACACCAAAGCGATCGCTGGCTTTATTGATTAAATCTGGGTCACGGACCGCCGCCGAGTTAATGCTGACCTTATCAGCCCCGGCCCTTAACAAATTTTTAATCATTTCTAAGTTTTGGATACCCCCCCCGACGGTCAAAGGGATAAACACCTGTTCAGCGGTACGATAGACCACATCAATAATGATATCGCGGTCTTCATGGGTAGCGGTAATGTCCAGAAACACCAATTCATCAGCCCCCGCGTCATTATAGGCGGCAGCCAATTCCACCGGGTCGCCAGCGTCTTGGAGATTAACAAAATTGACACCCTTGACCACCCGACCGGCTCTAACATCTAAACATGGTAAAATGCGTTTAGCAAGCATAGCAACTCCTCGATTATGGGGCAAAAAATTCCTTTTATAGTTTAACTGTTTTGGGCGACCTGATTAGATGTTGTTAATTTTTGCCAATAGTCAGTCAAATCTCGCGCCACTGTGGGGGCTAGAAAATATAGTCCCAATAGATTAGGAATTGACATGGTTAGATACATGGCATCACTGAATTTAATCACCGCTTGAGGATTGACGATCGCCCCTAAAAATATGGCGGTTAAAAATAGGAGTTTATAAATAATCGCCCAGCGTTGTCCTAATAAATATTGCCAACACAATTCCCCATAATATCCCCAGGCTATCATCGTGGAGAAAGCAAAGCAAAATAAAGCGGCAGCCAACACATAAGGGAACCAATGAATCACCGAACCAAAGGCGGCGGATGTGATTTCTGCGCCTCCTAAATTCGCCCAGGCGGGGTTATTATAGGCTCCCGTAATAATGATAACTAACGCGGTCATATTGCAGATAATGACGGTATCAATTAATGGTTCCAGGGTGGCGACTATTCCCTCTCGGATAGGTTCATCTGTGCGAGCGGCAGCATGAGCGATCGCCGCAATTCCCAAGCCCGCCTCATTAGAAAAAGCCGCCCTTCTAAACCCTTGAATTAAGGCTGCCAAACCTCCCACCACCACAGCTTGATCTTCAAAAGCCGAGGCGAAAATAGTAGCGATCGCATCAGGAATTTTTGCCCAATTGACCAGCAGAACCCACAGCGCGGCGATTACATATATAGCACACATGAAGGGAACCAGAACCGCCGTAATTTGAGCTATACGGCGAATCCCCCCAATAATGACCAATCCGACCAAAAGCACCAAAACGGAGCCATAGAGCCACCCCTGAGAGGCGAATACGGGAAAAACTCGTGCGATCGCGACCTTAGACTGATTAGCTTGAAAGATGCTGGAACTCCCCAAGGCGGCGCCGATCGCCAAAACAGCAAACATAGCCGCCAAAACCCGACCCAAGTTTTTTTGTCCCAACTCCTGTAAACCCGCCGATAGATAATACATAGGACCCCCGGCGATCGTACCATCTGGGTTAACGAGGCGGTATTTTTGAGCGAGGGTACATTCCACAAATTTACTACTCATTCCCAGAAAACCCGCCAGAGTCATCCAAACCACAGCCCCCGGACCTCCCAAACCAATAGCGATCGCCACTCCCGCAATATTTCCTAATCCCACAGTAGCCGATAAAGCCGTAGCCAATGCTTGAAAGTGGGAAACTTCCCCCTCATCTTCGGGGTTATCATAGACTCCCAAAACCACTTTAATAGCGTGTGTGAAACCCCTAAGATTAACAAATCTCATCCACAGGGTGAAAACCAGACCACCCGCCATAAACCAGACCACAATTAAGGGTATCCCCCCCACTTCCACAAAGATAATTCTGTAGACAATCTCCAGAATCTGGGCAGCTATAATCGATATATTAGGCAATTTATCCATCTGGCAATTATAACTCCCGTGGTAGCCAAAGCTGGGCAGTCACAAAAGATTTCCCTAAGAAACGGGGTTTCTGAAAGTCTGGGGGGGTAAAGAAACCCGGTTTTTACCAGCATGATATTCAGCCATTGCTGAAGGAGCGATCGCATTCTGCTCACTCTCGGACTTTGTAACCGAGCGATCGCACTTTCGAGTAATTCCGTCATGGTTACCCTAGCCAATACTTGATACTTACCTTATCTAGTATTGCGGATCGCAGGCCAATTGAAGATCGCCCCCACACGATAGGGTCTGTTCTGCATCCTGGAGGGATGAGGTAATATGGGGATATTATCCCGACTCGGTGCGTGGCTATGGATGAACAACAACTGCAAGCCTATCTCTCCCTGATTCAAGAACTCCTCGACTGTGACAGTGGGGAGGAAGCGGCGATATTGAGCAACCACCCGGAACTGGTGGATGAGGGATTAGTGCAGGTGATGCGGGCTGTCGCAGAAATGATGGCGGAACAGGGACAGGGGAATGCAGGCTGGTTGCGGAATTTTGCCGGGAAAATCGCAGCGGTTGACTATGAGTTACCTCGGCTAGACACCAAACTGGCAGCAGATGCTCTATTGCAGCAAGGGTTCCAACAGTATGAACTGAGTCAATATCCCCAAGCCTGGGAATCTTTGCAACAGTCTCTCGCCTTGTATCACGAAATCGGGGATAAGGCTGGCATCGCCAAATCTTGGGGACAGTTAGGTTCTATCCAGCGAAATCGGGGCAACTGGGATGAGGCGGAGCGTCTGTATCGGCAATATTTGGAAGTGATGACCGAATTGGGCGATCGCAAAGGCATGGCAAGCTCTTGGGGAGTGTTGGGAGATATCCAGCGAAATCGGGGCAACTGGGATGAGGCCGAGCGTCTGTATCGGCAATRTTTGGAAGTGAWGACCGAATTGGGCGATCGCAMAGGCATGGCAASCTCTTGGGGAGTGTTGGGAGATATCCAGCGAAATCGGGGCAACTGGGATGAGGCSGAGCGTCTGTATCGGCAATGTTTGGAAGTGATGACCGAATTGGGCGATCGCTCSGGCATGGCAACCTCTTGGGGAGTGTTGGGAGATATCSAGCGMAATCGGGGCAACTGGGATGAGGCCGAGCGTCTGTATCGGCAATCTTTGCAATTGAGAACCGAATTGGGCGATCGCAAAGGCATGGCAACCAGTTACAATTCTCTCGCCTTTGTCCATCAGCAATTAAATAAAATTCCTGAAGCGATCGCCGCCTGGAGAGAAGGACTAGCCATTTGTCCCCCAGAGCGATTCCCCCTACAAGCCTTGGATATCGGTCGCAATTTGGGCGATACTGGCTTTGATATCCAAGACTGGGAAACCGCCATCGAAGGCTATGAGGCTGCCATTGAAGCCGTCGAAACCCGTTGCAGCTTCACCGACTCCTACAGCGAGAAACAAAAACGCCGGGAAGCCGCCTTAGACCTCTATCCCCAACTCGTGCAAGCCTGCATCAACGCCGAAGATATCGGCAAAGCCTTAGCCAGCGTCGAACGCAGCAAATCCCGCAACCTCATCGAACTCCTCAGCAACCGCGACCTGTACCCCAAAGGCGACATTCCCCCAAAAATCCGGCAACAACTCGATCGCCTCCGTCGGGAAGTCACCGCCAAACAGCGACTCCTCGAAACCCTCGAAACCCCCACCAACCCCGATAATCAGGACATCGGCGGACTGGGACAACGGGGCAGCAGTGCCGCCAGCTTCACCCCCGAAGTCATGGACAGCCTGCGTCAACAATACCAACAGGCGCAACAGGCCTTAACCCAACTCCTGGAAACCATCAACACCTACGACCCCAACTTCAGCCTCACCCAACGAGTCCAACCCATCCAATTCTCGAAAATTCAGGAGTTGCTGGATAAGGATACCCTGTTGATGGAATGGTATCTCAGCCCCCGGGGAATTTATACCTTTATCGTCAGTGGCGAAACCGGGGAAATTTCCGTGCATCTTTACCCCCCGGAAAACCTGGAGCAATTACAGGAGTTGCGCGACACCTATCTCCACACCTATCAACGCCACCACTCCGACGACTGGGAAACCCATCTGAATGACTTCCTGCGCCGTCTGCGGGATATCCTGGAATTACCCCAACTCCTCGCCCAAATTCCCCCCACCTACCGCCGCCTGATTGTCGTACCCTATCGGGAGTTGCATTTATTCCCCCTCCACGCCTTACCCCTGGGGGATGACGATGAACCCGACTATCTCGCCGATAGATTCCCCCTGGGAGTCACCTATAGCCCCAGTTGTCAATTCCTGCAAGTCTCCCAACGCCAGCGCCAAACCAGCAACCGCCAGCGC
>NZ_PKGG01000191.1:0-10556 GCF_046480465.1 Arthrospira sp. PCC 8006 | reverse complement strand
CGAGGAGAGATGTCGTCAGCCCAAAGTTGGGCCATTTGAGCGGAGGTTTTGTGGCCATGCTCTTGGGCAAAAGCCTTGAATTTATGCCAGTCGGTAATTTGGTGGTTATGGCCAGGTGGGCGATTAGGTTTAGGGAGGAAGTCTCCGGTCTGTGCTTTTCTTTGCAGTCAGAGATTGATAGTGTTCCTGCTGACATGGAAAACTTGACTGGCTTCGGTTTTGGGTATACCGTCTAGTTCAATTGCATTAATAACTTTTTGTCTAAGGTCGTAACTGTAGGGGGCTGGCCTTTTGGGTCTTCTGTAGATATCCTTGCCATTATACGTCCTAACTTTTCTGTCTTGTGCTATAGATCTAAAAGTTGAAGTCACAAAGCAGGAAGTTGTTACCCTGTTCCCGATGTCAAAAGGGGTATCCACATCAGGATCCGTGTGATGTGAAAGTATCAAGCACGGTTTGGAATTGGAGTTGGGGAAGGCGACTTCCCTTTCGACCATAACGCCACAAAATAGTTGGATGGCTGACGCACCAGAATAATTAACACCCTTGGTGGGTCAGACGACCACAGTAATCATGATTAGACATGGGTAGGGGGTAGGGTGCGTCAGATAGAATCATCATGATGGCCACAAATAGTTGGATGGCTGACGCACCAGAATAATTAACTAGGGGTGTTGTATTTGATAATACATAGCCCAAATTGCCATAGCGCGGAGATAGTGACTAGCGCGGAAAGTTCCGGCGGCGGTAATAGCTTCTGGGGTGCGGAACTGGAGGCCGTTTTGATATACTTGAGTGATCACGGCTTCGGCGAGTTGAAAAGCCTCTTCTTTCATCCCCATTTGAATAAGGAAAGCACCTAGACCGAAATTAATGCCGGTCCATACCTCTAGGGGGTGGGTATCTTGAGGATTAATGGGTTCTCCGGTAGTTCTGACACCGTTAGCGGCTCCAAACTTGCCATTATGAAAATTCTGGAAGCAGGCTTGATAAATGGTTTGTAGCGCCACTCGTGCGCGATGGTGGGGGACAATATCGGGCAAACCTAATAAGGCGGCATAAAACTGACCACAAAGTTGATCGGCCATGACGACATCAGATCCACTCTGACTGTCAAGATTGTAGTAGCTACCATTCCAGAGAGTTTGGTCATAAAGAGGTTTAGCGGTCTCTAACCAATTAGTCCAGGTAGCGATCGCCTTAGTTGTATCTGGGGTGATATCACTATGATGGGAAAGTAGGATATTTGCGATGGCAATAGCGGCTTCCAATGCGGCTAACCATAAGCCCCCACAATAGGCGCTAATCCCCATCATTCGCCAATCATCAAAAGTCTGATCTGGTGCGCCACCATTTTCTGGGATACAATCACGATCGCGATCGAAGGTTTTGAGATAATCGAGAGTTTGGACGATCGCCGGCCAACATTCTACCAAAAACTGAATATCATCGGCCCCTGTTAGCAGATAATCGCGATATACCTGCAAGACAAAATCACAGGGTAAATCTTTCCACAAATTGCAATCCTGATAACTGGTGTAGTTAGTCTTTTCCCAAGGATGTTCATTAGGAGCCCCCAAGTCATGGGGAGTCGCCCCAGCAGCTTTCCGAATAGCTGAGGCTTGATTGTAACCAATAATTCTGGGGGTATCATCATCAGTAGCGATCGCCTTAGCAAAAGCCCGCATCACGGATTTTTCCAATTCTGGCCACCACATCAACAAACCAAAGGACCCATATAGGCGCACATCGAGACTTTCATACCACCGATAATCCAAGCATTCAAGGACAGCAAACCGTCCCCAAGGCTCATCCTCATCAATAGCAGTCCATAGACTCCCCCCGTCCGTCAGTAGATAAAGTTCATTAAACAAAGCCATTTTGAACCAAGGGGGTAAATCTTGGCGATTGAGAATTGGATTTTGCCATGCTTCGATATTCTCGCGCCAGGTATCGGAATGCTTCATAGCTGTCCGAATCATTGACCAAGCGTTACGACCATTGCGCCCAAAAAAATCGGTATAGTGGCGGTAGTAAGTAACTCCCGCCTCAAACTCAGTCACAGGTAAATCCCAGGCGATAAAAAAGGGAATTTTGCGAGTTTTTCCGGGTCTGAGGATACAACGGACGGCCAAAGCCGCGCCAATTCTTTCACCTTCAAGGGCGGGCCCGTCATCGTGTATATCAATCAGGGACCCATCCTGAGAAAAATATTCCCAAATATCGTAACCATTACCGGAGGGCCTCCAACGGTTGTGACAATATACCTCAACGACAGGGTTAGTAATAGTGGCGATCGCCATTTGACCGTCCCCTTCTCCGAGTTGGTCATTAATATTCAAGCGAGTCATCACACAACCAACACGGTGGAAGTCTTCCACAAAGTGATTACAATTATCCTGGCTATCTCCCCAGCGCGGCTGATATTCGTAAACGGGACTACCATCATCGCGCACTTTCACGGCGGGAGTGTCTAAACGATTAGTAAACCAGCCGATGGTATTTTCCCAGGTTAATAAAATACTGAGGATAATTAGTTTATCGGTGGGGTTGTGGGCTATCCACTCAAACACCGCCACAGGATAACTGGTTTCCTGGTAATTTCCGCCCCACACCGGGGAAAACTGTTCACAGGTTAATTGAGTTTGAAAGACATTTTCATAAACAAACCAACTGCGGGGGTAAAGGGCGTGATAGGTTCCGGTTTGGGTATGCTGATCGGAACTAGGATACCAATTCCATGTTGATAAGCTACCATCTTCGGGAGGTTGGGTAGATAGGGCGTAGGCTTGTCGTTTACCGTCGATTTCCTCAAAAACGCTAAATTGACAGCCAGGAAGGGGGCGAAAGATATGTTCCCCACCATCAAGATGCCATAGATTAAAGTCTCCCCGATGAGACCGACCAATGCAACCAGCGCCAAAACCCCCTAAAGGCATTCCATGAAAGGGACCATCATCTAAATTACTAGGGTAGCGTACTGTATAGGGTTTTTCCCATCCTAAGCCTATGGGACGGTTCCAAGTATAGGGGGGAATATTTAGGGTTGGGGATGGATATTGCATGGTATTTAATCACAAGGGGTAGGGGCGGGTTCTGGGAGAATCCTGGGCGGCGGAACCCTCACCGTAAGCGCGTTTCATGCGGATAAAGGTACAGGGATAGCCAGAAACAGTATTTTCAAAGGTTTCGACTTTGACAAATCCGGCTTTTTCATAAAATCGAATCGCGTTTTGATTTCCCGCCATTACAATAGTCCAAGCTGGGGAACCGATTAAATTAATCGCTAAACGCAAAAGGCGGCACCCGATACCTTGGTGTTGATAATCTGGATCGATGTACAACAGGATAATATAGCCTTGGTAGATTGCCATAATCCCAATGACTTTTTTGCCGTCACAGGCGACAAACTTGCGACAGAGGGGGAAAATACGGGCAATATAGGGATTTTCCGAGAGGGGTCGCATCCCTTTTAAATCACAAGATCCGGCAAATTCGGCGGGTTGGGCGCGATCGTGAACTTGACAGACTTCTTCCCAGTCGCGATCGCGGTAGGGACGAATGGTAATCTGGGAGGTAACTAAATTGGGAGTTGTGGTCATTGATTAATTATTCGGCACTGCGGTACAACAAAAAGCCAGATACTCCTAAACCCAACATTGTTGGTAGCCAAGCTGCCATAAATGGGCTAATAATTCCTTTTTGGCCTATTGCACCAGTAATAAAAGATAGTAAATAATAGGCAAATATAATCATAACGCTGATCCCGAAACTGGTGGCGCGGTTGGTGCGTCCTGGACGAGAACCGAGGGAAGACCCCAGCAGTCCAAACACTACACAGACAAAGGGAAGGGCGTATTTTTGTTGAATGCGTACTTTGGTTTTCAGGATTTTTGCCTGATCGCCACTGAGTTTCATCAATTCTAGGTATTCTTTGGTTTGGGCGATATTCATTTCCCCATAGTCGCGGTCTTGGCTGGCTAGGTCTAGGGGAACACGGGAAAGGTGTAATTGTTTATGGTCGAACCGGGCAATATTACGATAAGAACCATCTGGGTCTACAATATAAACGGTGCCGTTATAGAAATCCCAGGTGCTTTCTTGGGGGTTCCAAATGGCGGTTCTTGATGAAATAATTTGGGTGATTCCGGCGCGGGAACGATCTAAAATTGTGACTCCTGACATTTTGCCATCGGCAAATTCTTCGGCATAAAAAAGCCGCCTTAAAACATTAACGCGGCGGTTAGTACCCTCGACGCTAACTCGTTCATACTCGGGGAAAAATATGTTAGTTGAACTGATATTGAGTGCGTCTTCATTCAAGGCTTTTTGTAGGGTCATTGTCGCCTGAAAGTTGGCTGCTGGCACGATAATTTCATTAAAGGCGAAGGTCATTCCGGTGACAACAAAACTAAAAATAATTGCGGGAATTACTAGGCGATAAAGACTGATTCCACAACTACGAATGGCAATTAATTCACTATCGCTAGACAGTCGCCCATATACCATCAATGTGGTTAAAATCATTGACATGGGAAAAGCCAAGACCATAAAATCGGGCATTTTTAACAGGAATACCTGAAAAGCCACACTGACTGGTAGTCCTGATTCGGCGACGCGGCGGACTAATTCAAAGACAGTCCCAACAGTGACAGCAACTGAGGTAAATAATCCTACTCCAAAGATAAAGGGAGGTATTAATTCTTGGATTATGTACCGATCTAACACCGATAGGCTGGGTAGTAGCCATGGACTTGAAGATGTAGATTTGCTAATGGTTAATTTCATAATTGGAAACTATCGCCAAGATAATACTGTCGCACTAGGGGATTGTTGTAAAGTTCTTCTGCTACCCCTGATGCGAAAATCTGTCCGTCTCTCATGATATAAGCGCGATCGGTAATGGCGAGGGTTTCGCGAACATTATGATCGGTAATTAAAATGCCCATATTACGATCGCGTAAATTGGCAACAATAGCTTGCATCTCTGATACGGCGATCGGATCAACGCCCGCAAAGGGTTCGTCCAATAGCAAAAAGTGGGGCGGTAATGGCCCTGATGCTAGGGCGCGGGCTAATTCTGTCCTGCGTCTTTCACCCCCGGAAACTTGCACGCCTAAGTTGTTGGCGACTTTTTCTAACCGAAAATCCTGCAACAGACTATTAAGCCTATGTTCCCATAGACGGCGAGGGACACGGGTTTGTTGGAGAATTAACAGAATATTGTCACGGACACTTAGATGTCGGAAAATACTGGCCTCTTGGGCTAAATAGCCGATACCTAGTCTGGCCCGTTTGTGTATCGGTAGGTGGGTAATATTGCGATCGTCAAGATAAATGCGCCCCTGGGTCGGCTTTTCTAATCCAGTGGCTATATAAAAGGTGGTGGTTTTTCCGGCACCATTGGGACCGAGTAAACCGACAATTTCTCCCTGGGAGATAGATAGATTCACGCGACTAACAATAGTGCGCTTTCCATAGGACTTATGGATGTTTTCCAGCACGATTTTCATTGCTGTTTGACAAAATTTGAGTATAGCGCCACAGGCTGTTAACGGTGATATAGATAGTTATAGCAGGCAACGGGGAACAGGGATTACACAGGTGACAATACAACAGAAATATATTCCTGATTACCCATCAAGTTGAATTCTATGGGGAACCTAAAGGGGTTTGAAAGGGGGGGGCGGGGTTAAATGGTTGAGCGGCAGCGTTGTTTTGGTTGTCGGGAAGCAAATAAATTGACTCGACCTGTCCGCCTTGGCGGGGAGTGGCGATAAATCGCCCTTCATCAATTAGATAGGTGACGGTTTCTCCTCGGATAGTGTTACCATTTTGTAAAACTAAAACATTCCCGCTCAGGATGATGCGACGTTCCTGGCTGAAATATTGGGCTTGGGCGGCGGTGGCTTGAATTTGACGGGCGGGGTAGTCTATTTGTACGTTTCCCCTAGCGGTGACAATTCCGGTGTTAGCATCGGCTTCCTGTATATCGGAACGGACGGTCATGGCTTGACCAGAACCTCTGGGATTTTGGGCGTTCCCTGGATAGGGGCTGAAGATACCCCCGATAGATAAAAATGGAAGGATGGCGATCGCTATGATAACTCCCGCTAGATGGGTAATTTTTCGGCTACCAGAACTACAGCCAGACGCGGACTGTTTCCACAATAGCAGTTGTGGGTGTTTGGGTAATCTATTCATCAGCATGATCATGTGTGAGGACGACGATAGGAGTATTGAACCCTGATAACGGCGGGCGGTTCCATTATGGCACTAACAATAGCTACATTGGAAACTTGGCGAGATTCGGGATCTCAGATCGGCTCAGTTTCTCCAGAGTGTCAAGAATTGGTAAGAACCCAGCGAGGCGATCGCTAATCTTGATATACATGGAAACAGATCTGCATTGATTGGTGCAGTAAGTTTTCTCAAAGAAATGCTCATGACTACACTAAATACTCAATATATTTTAGCCCTGGATTTAGGCACAACAGGCAATCGGGCGATTTTGTTTAATGCTGAAGGTTCCATCGCAGGTCAGGCTTATAAAGAACTTACACAACATTATCCTCAACCGGGTTGGTTGGAACATGACCCGGAACAGATTTGGGAAGATACCTATGAGATGATGCAACGGGTATTTCGGGATACGGGGATTTCTCCTACCCAAGTGCAAGCTATTGGTTTGACGGTGCAGCGCGAAACCTGTATGTTGTGGGATAAGACGACGGGAGAGCCTCTTCATAATGCGATCGTTTGGCAGGATCGCCGCACGGCTGCTAAATGCCGAGAATTAGCCGAGCAAGGAAAGGCTCAGGAAATTCAAGAACGCACAGGATTGGTGGTTGATGCCTATTTTTCGGCAACTAAATTGGCTTGGTTACTTGACTGGGTAAAACGAGAAAAGCCCCAGGTCAATTTGGATAATGTCTTAGCCGGAACTGTTGATACCTGGGCGCTATGGAAACTTACGGGGGGAAAGGTTCACGCTACAGACCACAGCAACGCCAGCCGTACTATGTTAATGAATTTGGATCGGGGTGATTGGGGTCCGCTTTTGCTGGATTTGTTTGGCATTCCTCCCCATATCATGCCGGAAATTAAACCCAGTATCGGCTTTTTTGGTAAAACTGACCCGAATCTATTGGGGGTGGAAATTCCGATTACGGCTATTTTGGGAGACCAGCAGGCTGCTTTATTTGCTCACGGTTGCGACCAGCCGGGGATGTTGAAATGTACCTATGGGACGGGATGTTTTCTGATTTCTCAGACTGGGGAGATTTTGACGCGATCGCATAATCAACTTTTGTCTACTATGGCATGGACTCAACAGCAGGGAGACCGCCCGATTTCGGCAAATTATGCTCTGGAGGGGGCGATGTTCACCACCGGCGCTTGTATTCAATGGCTGCGAGATGGGATTAAATTGATTGATTCGGCGGCGGAAACTGAGGGACTGTGTCGCGAGGTTCATGATACTAATGGGGTTTATTTTGTGCCAGCCCTCAGCGGGTTGGGAGCTCCTCACTGGGATATGAGCGCTAGGGGGGCTTTTATGGGTATTACTGGCGGTGTACAGCGACAGCATTTGGTGCGATCGGTTTTGGAGTCGATCGCTTATCAAGTCGGTGAGGTGGTCGAAGCTATGAATAAGGATTGTCAAACTTCTATTTCTCTGCTGAAGGTTGATGGCGGCGCTTCCCGAAATAATTTTTTGATGCAGTTTCAAGCCGATTTGTTGGGTATTCCTGTCGAACGTCCCGCCATTTTGGATGCTACCGCCCAAGGGGCCGCTTTTGGTGCGGGTTTGGCGATCGGTTTTTGGGATAGTTATCAGGATTTGATTTCTCGCCGCCAAGTCGATCGCATATTTGAACCCGGAGGAGGCTCCGCACAGGCGCGCGATAATTTTATTATGTGGACACGCGCCATCAGTAGGGCTAAAAATTGGGTTGATTAAAAATCCCTTTTCATATCATAAATATCCGATTTTGTCAACCTCCTATAGGATTAATTTTGACTAGATGGCGGTTGACTTTCTGCTTTTATTCAATCTTAGGAACCTGGGTATTTTCAGCCCGAAAAAACGGCTTTTCCTCAAAATTAAAAATATTACCAACTATGGAGTTAGGAAAACGTCGGAGGTATTGATTATATTCTTGGACAGTTTGGTTATATCTTTGTCTTTCAGTAGCTATGCGGTTTTCTGTCCCAGCTAATTCATACATAAGACCGATAAAAGCCGGGGAATAACCCAGTTGGGGCTGGCTGACTACATACTGATTAAATTGCCTAATAGCTAAATTCATTTCATCATTAGCTACTAATTTTTCCGATGCAGAATTGGCTTGTAAAAACTGTTCCCTCGATTCAATTAACAGGTTAATAATTTGCTGTTCGTGTTGTGCTTGCGCTTGAGTTACAGCTAATAAATTCGGAATTAAATCAGCCCGCCGCTGGAGTTGGTTTTCTACTTGACTCCAGGATGCTTGGGTTTGCTGATACCTGGCTGAAATTGAATTATAAGTAACAATAGTCCATAATACTGTTACTATGGCGAAAACTGTGCCCCCTAATGTTAACCCAGATTTGAGTTGGGTGGCTTTTTGTTGGGCGATCGCTTCTAGTTGGCGCTGTTGTTGAATTTCGGCGATCGCTTTTTCGATAAATTCTGGCGGAATAGAAACCTCCGCACCTGCTTCCTGAAGTTCGGCGATCGAATAACTATCAATAGCTTCCTGATACAACCGAGAAGCCACTTCTAACACTTCTGGCGCGAGTCGGTCGGGAATATTGCTATCAGCATCATTCATCAATCTTCCTCCCCCAAAAATTAAGTTTTCTTAAAGAATTGCTCCTCTGCTGATTGTATGTCCTTATAATATAACATAACTTGCTGATGAGTTAACCTGGAATTATGAAAATTAACAGTATCCAGCGCTACGGTCGCATTTTAGGAGTATGGTGCTTAGGAATTCTCTGTTTTAGCATCATCGTTATATCACAGCCTTCCGTCAGTTATAGTCTCACTCCCTCAGAAGTTCCTAATCCTCAAGAAGTATATGGGGGATGGGTGACAGATATGGCGAATGTTCTCAGCAATGAAACAGAAGACCGATTAAATCAGATGATTTTTGAACTCGAAGAAAAAAACGGGACAGAAATTGCTGTAGTGACAGTTCCTGAAACCGGGTCTTATCCTTCCCCTAAAGCCTTTACCACTGCACTATTTAATCATTGGGGAATTGGTAAACAGGGTCAAGATAACGGTCTTTTATTTTTAACATCTGTAGGCGATCGCCGTGTAGAAATTGAGACCGGATACGGTATTGAGAGAGTTTTACCTGATGCGAGAGTCGGGCGAATTCTTGATAATCATGTAGTGCCTTATTTGAGGAATGATAATTTTAATGATGGCATTTTAGCCGGAACTCAAGCCTTAATTCAAGCCGTAGAATACCAGGTTTTTGATGCCAGCCTTCAACCTCCTATAGATATCCCTAATTTAGTTTGGTTGTTGACAGGTTCAGCCGGGTTATTATCATATGGTTTTTATAATTTAGCCAGCCGTGAAGCCCAAAAACCTATTTTGGTTAAGCCTGGAGACTATCAGCGGATTACAACATTTGACCCCAGTGAAACTGGCGCTTATACTTATGTCCGCTTAGGTATATTTTGTGTATTATTTGCCTTAACTGCTATCCCCGTATTATGGATGTTGTATCTAACCCCACAATTAGCTCCATTTTCAGTGGTGGCTCTGATAGCTATATTGTTTATAATCCTGGTGGATAAAGCGTATAAAAAAGCGTATAAAACTATCTTAGTATCAATGACCAAAATTAATCAGCCCACCACAATTAATGAGCCCACCACAATTAATCAGCTCATCATTATGGTATTCTGTGTAGGTATTTTTTCCATAGGTTTCTTGTTTTGGTTAATAGGGTGGTTATTTTTTTGGTTAATAGGGTGGTTAATATACTATCAAGAATCAGGGATTGGCATAATTAAATCGGGAATAATTATAACATCTCTAATTAGTTTGATTGGCTGTTTTACCATCAGTTCTCAACTCATTGAATGGCGTTTTAAGAAAAACAAAAATCAGCGTTCATTCCGTCCTGTTTATAATACTGATTCACAAGTTTTCCTAGACCCCTTAGAACCCGCAGAACTCCAACCCCTATTAACAGACCATGAACAGGTAGCCGCCAAACTCGGAAATGTTAGTTTTGAGGCGTGGTGGAGTCCTGAAGTAGGCGCACTGAGTCGCAATACTATCTATCTAAAAGCCTACGTTAACAAGCCCAGCCATTCAGAATGTCCTGTTGGTAAAGAATTAACCGTAACCAGCACATCACAAACCGTCGTCTCACCCACTCAATATAGTACAGGACTCCTACGGACTACCTATCAATGTAAATGTTGCAACTACAATAAAAAAACCGACCACACAATTCCCAGCTTATCATCATCCTCCAGTAGTGGTGGAAGTAGCGGTAGTAGTGGTGGGAGTTTTGGTGGGGGTAGTAGTAGTGGTGGGAGTTTTG
>NZ_PKGG01000567.1:0-425 GCF_046480465.1 Arthrospira sp. PCC 8006 | reverse complement strand
GCCATACCGACCGACTGGCCGGGCTTTCTCGGCATGCTGGGCATGCACGGGACCCGCGCGGCGAATACGGCGGTCAATGACAGCGAKCTGCTGATCTGTGTCGGCGCACGCTTTGACGACCGGGCCACCGGCAAGCTCGACACCTTCGCGCCGGGCGCGAAGGTCATCCATATTGATGGCGATCCGGCTGAGATATCCAAGCTGCGCGCGGTGCAGGTCGGGCTGGCGGGYGATATCGGCGCCATTCTCGATGCCCTGCACCCGAAGATGAGCGATATCAGCGAATGGAAGAAGACGTGTACGGACAATGCCGAACGCTGGGCCTTCCGCTATGACGCGCCGGGCTCTGGCGTCTATGCGCCGGGCCTGCTCAACGCCATGGCAAAGGCCGCAGGCGACAAGCTGATCGTCACCTGCGATGTCGG